>CAZZDZ010000087.1:0-18969 GCA_964652675.1 uncultured Pirellulaceae bacterium | reverse complement strand
GAATACCGTCTGCGGCATCGGCAATCATGCGGCATGCGTCAGCGATTTCGATCTGCCGACCCTCTCGCTTCGCATTGCGAATGAATTCTGATAACGACAAACCATCAATCAATTCCATAGTCAAATAGGGCGTGCCATCTACTTTCCCTGCATCGTAAACCGTCACGATCGATGGATGGTTGAGCTGCGCGATCGCGCGAATCTCTCGTTTGAATCGATTCATCGCTTGAGCGTTTGTCACACGATCGGCAGGCAACATTTTCAATGCTTGCTCGCGGCCGAGATCTGAATGCACGGCACGATAGACCTGCCCCATTCCACCCGCCCCAAGCCAGCCTGTCAGCTTGAAATCCCCAAACTCACGTGGTTTGAAAGTTGAAACGGGCTCGTGCGTGGATTCGGCCACCAACTGTTTCATCCGCGCAGAGTCACGCAGAGTATCCATCAAAGCTTGACATTTTGCATCGACGATTGTCTCGGATTCACTGTCGCGATAGGCATCCAGGAGTCGATCAATTAGCCGGTCATGGTTCATCGTTTCACTCTTAGGATCCTAGTATTTGCTTTAAGAATCGCCTGCTTATAGAACGCAATCCATCTGCAAGAAGAGAAACGCAGGAGCGTTAGGTCGAAAGTTCTTATTCATCGAAAAGACCGTCTGCTTCACGTTTGATCCGCTGAGTAACCGTAAAGACTCGCTGTCGCACAGTCGTTTGTTTCAAACCAAAATGCTCGCCGACTTCCTTTGCCGTCCGATCTTCAATTTTGAACATTTTGAAGATCTGCCAAGTCTCTTCGGTGACTTCGGCCCGAATCACGTCTAGAGTCCTCGCCATCCAAATTCCAGGATTGAAAAAATGCTCATCACCTAGCGAATTGACAGCAGAATCAGAGGCCAATGTCTCAGCTAGGTTGGCCATTTGATCGACCATGTCGGATCCGCCCCTTGCCTGGTTTTTACCAGCAAACTGTCGATAGTAGTCGGCAATGGTTTGGCCAATGATCATCAGCAGCCATGCTTTTAATCGGTGGCCATCCTCTCTATTGGAAAAGTTCTTGCGAAAGCGGAACACGCGAATCATCACCTGCTGCACAACATCGCCAGCGTCTGCTTCTTGAATGCCTTTGCGACGACAGAATTCGTAGACGCACGGTGTCCAGACGTCCACCAGCTTTTCCCAGGCAGCAGATTCTCCGTCAAGAACACGATTCCACAAGCTAGTTGGCGTCTTATCCTTTCGCCAATCGACGTAAGACGCTTTGGAAGGGTCTGACTGACTGTCCATGAAGCCGTAGTTGGTGATCTCTGTGGATTTACGCTAACTTGTATCGTACTTGAAACGGCCATTCGTAGACAGTCGAGATCCAGCAAACACCAGTTCTTATTGACGCCCAGGGTTGGTAAGGCGAACCGTATGGGTCTGTTCGATCGAACTCTCATGTAGGCCACATAGCAAGTCATCCACGGCAAAGCACTCGCGTAAGAATACTGACGAATCCTAGCCCGGATATTGCACGTAGGCCGGACCAAGGTCGATTGAACAATGCCGTAGCTGCGCAAACCAAAACAACAAAAACACACACTGTCATTCAGAGTCGCTGGCAAATTTCGACCGAAGTTCCGCCCACCACAAGGGTTTGCTAGATACGGCCTACATTTGGCATGCAATATCCGGGCTAGTAAATGGAGCTCATCAGGTTGTGGTCATCTGGCTTCGTGGCTCTCGACGTACTCCTGAGCAAGTTGCGTCGCGCGGATGACGGGTGGAAGTTCACCGAGATTAAAGCTCGTGGATACTTGAGGTCGTCGCCATCTTTATAGCGTTTTTGCACAGATAAACAGTTTGCGCAAACGAGTTCCGGTATGCTTTCGCGGCGCAGGGCCAACAGGCTCAGACTGAACATTGCGTTTCCGATGCAAACTTGCCTCTCTTGGACTAACGCATGAATCGATGTGAATGCCCATAAAAATAGCTACTTGCCGGCTTGCGGCAAGTAGCTAAATAGCGGAGGACACGGGACTCGAACCCGCAACTCCTTGCGGAGCAATTGATTTCGAATCAACCTGCTTGCCAATTCGCTTATCCTCCTTGCAACTTTGTGCAACTGGCTTGCTGCAGCTCTTGTTATGTTGGCTTGCAAGTTTGATTACGTCAAGCCAAAGATCTTGATTGCCAGTTTGCAGCACTCTCTATTCCAACGCCCTGATTGGAAATCAGGGCCGTGGAGCTCGGAATCAGTCTTAAACTTCTTTTTCGTCGATCCAAGTCATCATTTTTCGCAGGCTGCGGCCGATTTGCTCGACACCGTGCTGTTGTTCGCGGCGGCGGGTGGCTTTGAAGAATGCCGCTCCGGCTCGGTTTTCTGAGATCCAATTGCGAGCAAACTTGCCTGCCTGAATCTCTTCCAGAACGCGTTTCATCTCTGCTTTGGTCTCTTCGGTGATGATACGTGGACCGGTGACATAGTCGCCGTACTCGGCGGTATTGCTGATGCTGTAACGCATGTAGCTCAAGCCACCTTCGTACAGCAGGTCAACGATCAATTTCAATTCGTGCATGCATTCAAAGTAAGCCATTTCTGGTTGATAGCCTGCATCGACCAACGTCTCGAATCCTGCTTTGACCAATTCGCTGACGCCACCACACAATACGACTTGTTCGCCGAACAAATCGGTTTCTGTTTCTTCTGCGAACGATGTTTCAATCACACCACCGCGGGTTCCGCCGATTCCTTTTGCGTAAGCCAATCCGATTTGTTTTGTCGATTCAGCGGCGCCTTCTCCCATCGCGATCAAGCAAGGAACACCGCCGCCTTTTTCGTACTCGCTACGTACCAAGTGGCCGGGGCCTTTGGGGGCAACCAACAATGCGTCGATGCCTTTGGGGGGGTCGATTTGGCCAAAGTGAATATTGAAACCATGGCTGCACATCAGGATGTTGCCGGGCTCTAAGTTGTCTCGGATTTCGCTTCGAAAGATATCCCCTTGGACTTCGTCGGGCAGCAAAAGGTTCACGACATCGGCTGCCTTGGTGGCGTCCGCCAAAGGCATCGGGTCAAACCCATGCGACTTTGCCAAATCGTAGTTGGCCGATCCAGGTCGTTGGCCGATCACGACATCGCAACCACTGTCTTTCAAGTTTTGCGCTTGTGCGTGACCTTGTGAACCGTAGCCGAGAATCGCAACCTTCTTGCCTTTGAGGTGGGATAGGTCAGCATCGTTCTCGTAGTAAATCGTGGCAGCCATAGAAATTGTCTTTCGTGTCAATTGGGTGAATGTATTGGGAATGTTGGCGCTAATCGTCTGGGCAACTAGCAGCGAGGCGTTGCAAGAATCAGAAATCAAACAGCTAGAAGGAAGTCAGCTTTCAAAAACGGCAACGATGCAATGTGCAAAATCATGCAATGTGCGAAATGCTTGGTTTCGCCGATGATTGCGTATCCGGTTCGCTACGCACCATTGCGATCCGACCGGTACGCACAAGTTCGCGGATGCCGTAGGGACGAACCCGTTCGATGAATGCTTGGACTTTGTTTTCGCGCCCGCTGATTTCGATCATGACTTCGTTGGTGCCAACGTCGACGATTTGTCCGCGAAAGATATCAACCAGTTCGCGGATTTCAGCTCGTTTGCCTCCTGCTGGTGCGGTAACTTTCATCAACAGCAGATCGCGTTCGACGAAATCTTGGCTGCTGACGTCCAGCACTTGGACCACGGTCACAATTTTCTCTAGCTGCTTGCCAACTTGTTCCAGCACAGCGTCATCACCGACCACCACAAATGTCATTCGCGACAAGGCAGGGTCTTCCGTCTCACCGACGGCAAGCGAATCAATGTTGAAACCACGCGAGGCAAGCATCCCAGAAATATGGGCGAGTACCCCGGGCACATTCTGCACGAGAGCCGAGAGAACATGGCGTTGAGTGGGGTTGGGCATCAGGTATTGGCCAAGAAGTGTTAAAAAGGGGGTTGGAGGCGCAATCAAAGCGAACGATGATAATTTTGAGCCGCAAATACAACAAGGGCCGCGTTTTACGCTCTGTGAGTTTTCTACGCTAAAAACCGCTTTCGTTGGCGGATTTCAGTTGCCCCAATTTGCCATCGACACAGAGGGCCCACAAAGGCGAAAAGCGAACCCATGTCATTCCGAATCGAATTACCGATCTACCGCGGCCCCATCGACCTGCTGCTGTTCCTGGTGCGAAAGCAGGAGGTTAGCTTGATCGAGACCGCGCTGGCCAAGGTGGTCGATCAATATTTGGAGTACTTGGAGATCCTCAAAGAACTGGACCTTGCCGGTGTCGGCGACTTTATCGAAATGGCAAGCATTTTGGTGGAGATGAAAAGCCTCGCTGTGCTGCCCAAGCCAGTGGACGAAGACGACGAGGAGCAGATTGCCGATCCGCAGAGCGAATTGGTCGACCGTTTGTTGCAATACAAGGAAATACGCGACGCCGCCGCGATCTTGGACGAAATGGGCTCACGTTGGCAGCAACGCTACGAACGAATGTCCGACGATCTGCCCGCAAGACGAATTGATCCTGGCGATCAGCCGATCGTCGATTTGGAAATCTGGGACCTCGTCAGCGCGTTTGGGCGGATCATGCGTGAATCAGCTGGCCCGCCGCAAACAGAAGTCATCTATGACGACACTCCGATCCACGTCTACATGCAAAAGATTCACGTTCGGTTGGCCGAAACGGAACGCGTAACGCTGGTGGATTTGATCGATGGCGGCGTTCATAAGTCGTCTTTGATCGGCTGGTTCCTGGCCACACTGGAGCTTTCGCGTCACCATGGTGCCGCTGTGGAACAAGATCAAAACGGCGACATTGTTGTGGTGAAAACCGCGAACTACTCTGACAGTTTGAATGTCAACGAAGTAGACAACTATGGCGCCGAAGAATTCGACGCAGTGAATATGCCTGGGCGTCCCCGGTAAGGCTTGGCGTCTCCTCCCACACTACTTCTCCACTCTTCAAAACGATATCGTTGCTACTGAAAACGATTCGTACAGGCAAGCTCCTTATCCGCGATGGTCGAAAACGTACCCGTTCTGTCTCACCACCACGATGGATTGACCATCGAAGGCTACTCGCGCGCGGCTGTGCAAACGTGTTGGCGAATCAACGAATTGAAATTGCTGTTTGATTGCGGCATTCAGCCTTGGGATTTCATGGGCACGCCAACCATGTTTATCTCGCACGCCCACTTGGATCACATTGCTGCGTTGCCAGCGTATGTGTCGCGGCGGCGAATGATGAAAATGGATCCGCCGGTGATCTACTTGCCCGACAGTGCTGTCGATGCGGCTTGGGATATGTTGCAGCAGTTTCGCAAACTGGACCGAGGCGGCATGCCTTGTGAATTGATTGGCATGATCGCCGGTGATGAAATCAAGATCGGTCGCGAATACATGGTCACCGCCCTGCGCACCAAACACACGATCGAATCGCTTGGATTTGTCGTGCATCAACGACGTCACAAGCTGAAACCCGAATACGTTGACCTGGAGGGTTCACAGATTCGCGAGTTGAAACAGTCGGGCAAGGAAGTGACCAACGAAGTTCGCGTTCCACTGGTTGCTTACACAGGTGATACGTCGCCACCGGGTTTGGACAACAATCCTGTGTTCTTTGAATCCAAGATCTTGATCAGCGAATTGACGTTCGTCGCGCCTGAACATCGCAAAGAACTGATTCACAAGAACGGCCACATGCACGTGGACGACTACATCAAACGCGCCGACAAATTTCAGAACGAATTGGTGATCGCAGGCCACTTGAGCACGCGGTACAACGATTCGCAGGTCAAGCGTTTGGTCTCCAAAGCACTGCCGGACATGCTGGGCGGCAAGTTAAAACTGTGGATTTAGGCGACGAACCAACCGAAGGCCAAGGTAAAACCGAAGGTCAAGGTAAATCGGGCGAACCGGATTACCGTTGGCCGGTTCCCCAATCGGCCTACATCCACGTGCCGTTTTGCCGGCATCGATGTGGCTACTGTAATTTCAGTGTCGTTGCCGGAAGAGACGATTTGGCCGATCGGTTTCTCGCAGCGATCGATTTGGAATTGGAGCGTTTGGAGCGTCCCGCGATCAAGACTCTGTTCATCGGTGGCGGCACTCCAACGCATCTTTCGGTTCAGCAGCTTGATTCGTTTCTCGGTTCACTTTGTTCGCGGTTGGAGGTTTTGCCAGAAGTCGAATGGAGCGTGGAAGCAAACCCGGAGGACATTACTGATGAAAAACTGGATGTGCTGGTTTCCCATGGGGTCAACCGAATCAGCCTGGGCGTTCAGTCGTTCGATCAACGCAAACTTGAGATTCTGCAGCGCAGCCATACCGGCGACGTCGCTCAAGAAATCGTCCGGGCAACAGCCCAGCGAATTGAGAATCTTTCGATCGATCTGATTTTTGCTGCACCAGGCGAGTCGTTGGACGATTGGACGTTGGATCTGCGAACGGCTCTTTCGTTGCCAATCGTGCATTTGTCGACGTACGCGTTGACGTTCGAGAAAGGCACCACGTTTTGGAATCGACATCGCCGTGGTGAACTGAAAGGGGTCAGCGAGCAGACCGAAGTTGATATGTACGAAGTGACGCGCGAGATGACGTCGCAAATCGGACTGGAACACTACGAAGTGTCAAACTTTGCACGTGCGGGATCGCGGTGTCGGCACAACGTGGCGTATTGGCAAGGACGCGGTTGGTACGCAGCCGGCCCCGGCGCAGCCAGCTTTGCCAATGGTCAGCGAAACGTGAATCATCGCAGTACGACCACCTATTTGCGCCGAATGGAGAGCGGCCAGAGTCCGGTTGCCGAATCCGAATCGATCACTCCACTTCAGTACGCGCGAGAACGAGCAGCGTTTGGAATACGAATGATAGATGGAATCGATGTTTCACAACTTTCAGAAGAAACAGGCGTCGATTTGCACGACCAACTGGACGCAGTGATCGACAAGTTGGTTGTGGGCGGATTGCTAGCTGAAACAGGCGGGCGAATTCGATTGACCCCAAAGGGTGTGCTGTTCGCAGACACGGTTGCTAGCGAATTTCTGTAGTCACCCAATTGGTAGCAATTGGGACGAGCGTGCCAGGGCGAAGCACTTTTTGAAATTGGGAACGCGTTCGCAATACCAGCACGCAGCGCCAGCAAGTGAATCTCCTGTAAACGCCGAGGATTCACTTGCTGGCGCTGCGTGCTAGTAAACCCTCATCGCATCAAGCAACGATTTGCCGCTGTTAGCTTATTCCGATTGCGCAATTAAATTCACGTTTGCGGGTTAGGTTGTCGATATAGATTCAGATTACCGGTTCCTGGTCTCGTTGGATTTGATCATGTCGATCACAAATACACTTTCGTTTGGCTTCCTTTCACTCGCACTGCTGGGTTTCGCTGGCTGCGTTGGCCCGAACGCACATGGCCCGCAGGGTGGATGCTGCGGTCCTTCGATCGCATCGAACAACAATGCTTGTACTGGTTGCGGTGAACTGTACGTCGATCCTTGGATCAATGAACCAGCCGACTGCGTCGACCCATGCGACACCTGCGGCAACTACAACGGGCAGTCTTGTGGCAAGTGCCGTCCGATTTTTGAAGGCGTCAAGAATCTTTGGGGATATCGCTGCGGCGACGACTGCGGAGTTTGCAGCGACCCGGGCTGTGCCGTTTCTTGTGGCAGAGGATTGCTGGGCGGTGATGGTTGCGGTTGTGGATCAAAGATTTGTGGTCCCTCGGCCGGTTGTGACAGTTGCGGCGGTGGTTGTGATTCGGGTTGCAGTTCCCACGTGGACGCTGGTGTCGATAGCGGAGAAATTCTCTACAGCCATAACGACGGCCAAGTGATCGATGGAGTCGTGGACGGTGGCGAGTACATCGTTGAAGGTGGCCAACCGATCATCGAAGGCGGTCAACACATTATCCAAGGCGGCCAACACATTGTCGAAGGCGTTCCAACGCCCACCACCGGTAGCTCTGGCATTACTAGACCAGCCTTGCAAAAACCGTTCAAACCAGAACGCACACGCAAAATATTTAACCCACGGCCGCGCGTCGCGACAGGCGACAACCGCAGCCTGGGATATTAAACAGATTGCGTCGCTAGATCGCTATTTCATTCGGCAGCAAGCGACGCAAAGAACTTCGGCACTTCCTCGGACGCTTTGCCTCGGATCGTCGCGTCAAATACGTTCGACTGTGGCGTGTCATCCAAGTTAATCTCGACACGCCGGCAACTTGACTTGGTTGCTTGGACGATGCCAGCGGCCGGGTAAACCAGCGCTGACGTACCGATGGCGACAAACAAGTCTGCTTGGCGGGCAGCCGCATCGATCTTTTCCAACCCAATCGGCATCTCGCCAAACCAAACAACGTGAGGACGAAGCACACCGCGTTTTGCTGCGTCGTGCGGGTGTGGCGTGTCGGCCGTCAAGTCATCACGCCAATCAAATAGCTCTCCGGACTCGCCGCAACGTGCTTTCAAAAGTTCGCCGTGCATCGGCAAGATATTTTCGCTACCAGCACGCTGGTGCAAATTGTCGATGTTCTGCGTAACGAGCAAAAAATCGTCGTCGTGATTGCGTTCGAATTCAGCCAACGCCACGTGAGCTGCATTGGGCTTGATCGCTTCGTTTTGCAACGCGCGTCGTCGACCGTTGTAGAACGTTTGAACCAATTCTGGATTGCGCTCAAAGGCTTCAGGAGTCGCAACGTCTTCGATTCTGTGTCCTTCCCAAAGTCCATCGGAACCGCGGAATGTTGGGATTCCCGATTCGGCCGAAATACCGGCTCCGGTCAAAATCAGTACTTTCATGATCGTCTCTCTTGGGAAAATGTCGCAAGTCACAATAGCTCTCCGACACGCGAAACGGTAGCTAAGTTCACTCAACCGAACTCAAACGCGATCGGTGCGTTGACCAAACGTTTTTTGCTAGATCGATACAGAGAGGCGTTGATGAATCGTGTTCCATTCTTGATTGTTTCGCCATAGCTGCGATGGATGTGACCAAAAACATGCATCGCCGGTTGGACTTCTGCGATCCGTTTGGTCAGTCGCTTGCTGCCCTGCGAGCCGCGCAACCGTGACACGTCCTGGATCCCTTTCGGCGGGCGGTGTGTGACGACGATGTTCGTATCCAGCGGTATCGCATCCCAGTTCTCTGCTTGTTTGTCAGGCGGCGTTGGGACGCCAAAAATTTTTGTCTCACCGATTCGGTATTCACAGTGATCCAGGATCGCGATGCCGTCAGGGATCGTGCTGGGAAAAAGTAATCGGTTGTCGGCGATGTCAAAATCGTGGTTGCCCCAAATCAACAATTTGTGAGCAAAATCCAATTTGGCAAACCAATCGAAAAAGTCATCGGTCTGCGATTGGTCACCGCGATCACAGACATCGCCCGCGTGAATCAAGACATCACCCGAAGGCAAATCCAAGTGCCGATGACATCCGTGAGTGTCTGAGATCGCGACGTATTTCATTATCGACGGCTACTTTGGCGTTCCGAATTCTGGTAACGAATCGACAAACGGTGCATCGGTTCGCTTTAGTTCTGCCACCGCTGCGGCCCGCATCGATCGCAACCGTTCAATTTGCCCGGGGTCAAATGCCAGATTCTTTAATTCATCTGGATCATGCTCCAAATCGTAAAGCTCTTCTACTTCACCCTCGACTAAGTTTCTCACGTACTTGTAGTGGCCTTGGCTAAGCATCACGTACCAGGGAATCCCTGGGCCATGCGTCGCGCGCGGATCACCTTTGGGCGGAATCACTTTCGTTTTTGATCCGTAATCTTTTGCGGTGTGAACCAACATCGCCGGATGCGGCCACTGGGGATCACCGGGTTTCAATAAATCACTCAAATCATTGCCATGCATTTTCCACGGCAGATCGACGCCTGCGTACGAAAAGAACGTTGGAACCAAGTCGACACCGCTGACGGGGCTTTCGACCACGCGACCAGCCACCGATTTTGCTTCCGCTGCGGGTGGACGAACAATCAACGGCGCCTGGACGGTTGCGTCATACGGGGCGACTTTTGACTTGGATCCGTGTTGCCCCCAAGCGAATCCCTGATCGGACGTGTACACGACCAATGTGTTTTCGTCTTGTCCGCTGGCTTTCAATGCGGCCAGCAATCGGCCTACGTTTTCATCGATCGCCATCACGCCTTCGTGATACTGGTGTACCCAATCACGAAGCGGTCTGCCGGGCATGTCTTTCATTCCAACGGGGCTATCTTTTCGCACTTTTCGTTCGACAGGCAGGCCGTCCTTGCCGGGTTCCCAAAATTCCATCTTGGACGAATACTCGGGCTTGCCCTCACGAGGTGGGTAAACATCCTTGGGCACGGGGACTTGGCTGTCTTTGTATTTTCCCTTGTGTCGATCGGCGGGCGTAAACGGACCATGCACAGCGCCATAGCACAGCCATAAGTACCACGGTTTATCTTCGGCGCGTCCATCGCCGTTGATGTAGTCGATCGCCCAATTGGTGTAGTTATCCGTCGTGTAGCCGGGCACCATTTTGGGCTCGCCACCGTTTTTGACGATCATTTGATCGTAGTAATAGTTCGGTGAATTTTTGACAAAACGTGGTCGGTTCCAAACGATCTGGTGATCCCAGTCGCGCCCAAAACCGTCGTCGACACCGGTGTGCCACTTGCCAATGTGCGCGGTCGTGTATCCGTTCTTTCGAAAGACGCTGGGCCAAAACGGGCACTTCTGGGGATCGTACTGGCTGCCGGGATACTGGCCTTCCATCCGCATCGATTCGATTGCGTGTTGATGGTGTCCGGTCAGCAACGTTGCTCGCGAAGGCATACACCACGAACCGATATATGCGTGACTGAATCGAACTCCCTGACGCGCCAAGTTATCGATATGGGGTGTCTTTACCCACGGATACGATTCTGGATAGCAACCCACCGTTCGGTGCGATTGGTCGTCGGTATAAATAAACAGAATGTTCGGACGCGACTCGTCAGCACGCGTGTCCTGTGCAAAAACACTCAATGTGTACGTCAGCGTTAAAAACGCAAATGCAAAACGCGAACAACTCATGAAACACTCGGGAAAGTAGCGGAAGGATTGCGAATCAATGGACGGAATTTTAAACATTCTGCGTTGCTCATTTGGCGACGTAGTTGGGGTTGGGTCGCGGCAACTTGGCGCCAACCCGCTTCAATTCCGCAGTCAGTTTGGCATCAAGCTCGCTGACCTTTTCTGGCATCTTCTCTGACAAATCGTTCTTCTCACCCAAGTCGTCAGCCAAGTTGTAGAGTTCGTTGATGCCGTGGTACCAACGAATTAATTTCCAATCGCCGCTGCGGATAATGCTGTACGGCCCCGGCGGATGACGATAGTGCGGAAAATGCCAATAGATTGCGTCACGATTGAGCGTCTCTTTCCCGCCGCTTTTTAGGTGACTCATCAACGACAATCCGTCGATCGTCGTATCGGTTGGCAACGGTGTTTCGGTGGCTTCGCAAATGGTTGGCAAATAGTCGACGCTGGAAATCGGTTGATTTGATTCGACACCCGCAGGGATCACGCCAGGCCAATAGGCAATCGCGGGCACACGAATTCCGCCTTCGTACGCGTATCCTTTTCCAGAACGCAAAGGCGTATTGTCGGTTGGTCCCTTTAGGCCACCGTTGTCGGAAGTAAAAATGATCATGGTGTCGTTTGCAATCCCCGCATCGTCGATCGCTTTGATGATCATCCCGACCGCGTCGTCGACGCTTTCGACCATCGCGGCATACTTTGCATTGCTGGCGCTCTTGCCGTCGCGTTTGTATTTCTCGGCGACTTCTTGGATCGCTTGGATTGGTGTGTGGACCGCGTAGGGACAGTAGTACAACAAGAACGGGTTGTTGTTGGCGCCCTTGTTCTTGCCGCCGCTGTTTTCGCTAATGAACTTCGCTGCCTCGAACCCTTCGCGATGCGTCAGAAACTCGCCCTTTTTGCGCGGCTCCAACTGGTTGTCTAAACTGTATTTTGGGTGATGGTAAGGATCAAAGTAGTTGGGTGGTTGACCGATATCACAGCCACCAATGTTGATGTCGAATCCTTGGCTGGGCGGATACCAAGCGGGGTCTCCCAAATGCCACTTGCCGATGAAACACGTTTTGTAGCCGCGCTGTTTCAGAAGCTCTGCCATCGTGACTTCGCTGTGCTCCATAAAATATGGATTCGGCGGGCACAGCATTCGCAAACGTTTGCTGCCAACATATTCCGTCGGATTCTCTGTCACTTCTCCAACACCGCCACGCTGAAAACGCGCCCGAATCCAATCGGTTACTCCAAGTCGCCCTGGCCAACGGCCCGTTATCACGGACGCTCGAGTGGGACTGCAAACGGAGCAAGCGGCGTATGCATTTGTGAACCGCGTGCCTTGTGCAGCAAGCTTGTCGATGTTGGGAGTTTGAAAATAGTCGCTGCCTTGGCACGACAAATCCATCCAACCCATGTCGTCGACCAGAATGAACACAACATTCGGCTTGGCTGTGGCGGTTTGCACCTGGCAAATACCAATCGAAACCAATGCGATCCACATCAAAACATGATTCATTCTCTGCTCCGCTAAAGGCGATTTTTCTTAAAGGCAACTGTCAGATGCATACTCTACTATAATCTCGCTGGCCGTTTCACTTCGGCGACCACCAATAACCTCGTAGCGAAAGTTCCGTTACGGCCTTTCAACCAATCCCCTGAAAGCACCAACCACATGAAACGTCACTGCCTCTTTTTTTCCGCCCTGCTGTTTGCCATTTCCACCGTGCCTTCGCAGTCGCTGCTTGCCGATGCACCGACGGGCAAATTGATTTTCGAAGACGCTTTTGACCGAACCGAATCAGACGCTGCCAAAGAAGACGTCGGCAACGACTGGGTCACTAACAGCAAGGCCAGAGCAAAGGGCGAAAAGCAAGTTTGGGTGAAAGACGGCGTCATGACGATCAAACGCGCCGCCGTCGCCGACCATGGCGTATCGGTGGTGCAAAAC
Source organism: uncultured Pirellulaceae bacterium (assembly GCA_964652675.1). GTDB lineage: Bacteria > Planctomycetota > Planctomycetia > Pirellulales > Pirellulaceae > K23-9. The sequence goes on along the minus strand of CAZZDZ010000087.1, from coordinate 5,963 downwards.
TTGAAATTCAAAGATGCGACGATTCAGATGCGATTCAAACTGGGCGCCAAAGACTCATTGGGGATCAACATCGCGGACATGAAAGAGAAATCGGTCCACGCAGGACACATTTGCTTGGCACTTGTCAAACCAAACAAAGTCGAAATTGCGGATTTGAAAACAGGACGAATGAACCTGAAGATCCGGACGCGGCGTAAAGCGGGCGAGGAGACAGACGAAGACAAAAAACTGGTCAAGAAAAAGTCAAAGTACTTTCCGGTAGAACTTGATACAGACAATTGGCATACGCTGAACGTGCAAATCAAAAGCGACACGATGACCGTCTCGATCAACGATAACCAAGTCGGCCAATTCAAATCCCCAGGCATCGGCCACGAAACGAAAAGCCGAATCCGATTAGCGGTCGCAAAGTCCGCAATGGTTGACGACATTAAAGTGTGGCAACAATAGCTATCCGCGCTTAGCTACTTGCGCTTCGTAGGAATTCCGGCTTTCGTTTCCGCCAACCAATCGGTCAGAAGTTGGTTCATTTGCTTTGCAATGGCGGGTTCCGATTCGGCAATGTTTTTTGTCTCGCCAATGTCTTCTTTCAGGTTAAACAATTCGACCGAATCGTCATCGAAAAATCGGATCAGTTTAAAATCGCCTTTGCGAATCGCTGACCCCGGACGATTGTCTTTGTGAAACGCGAAGTGCGGATAGTGAAAAAACAAAGCTTCACGATGCAACTCGCCACCAGCACAAGCTGGCCGCAAAGACACCCCGTCGATCGATTCGTCTTCACCAAGTTTGACCTGGGCCGCGTCCAAAATCGTCGCCATCAGGTCCATGCTGATGGCGGGTGTGGGAACAACCGATCCAGCCTTGGTGACACCGGGCCAACGAATGATCAGCGGAACCCGTATGCCACCTTCGTACAAATAGCCTTTTCCTAATCTCAAAGGCCTGTTGTCTGTCGCGCCTGACCAACCACCATTGTCGCTTGTGAATAGCACCAAGGTGTTGTCGGTCATTTCCAAGCGATCTAATTCGTCCAACACGCGCCCGATTGCTCGATCCGTTGCCGCGATCTGGCCTCCATAAATCGGGTTCTTTAATCCCTTTGCTTCCTTGCCTTTGAAGTATTCCACATCTGCTTCTGGAGCTTCAAACGGATAGTGGGGGTTGTAGGTCCAAAGGCAAACAAACACCGGCTTGTCCGTTTTTTCTTTTTCTTGCAAGAACTCAATCGTTTCATCTGCCAGCCGATCGGTCAGGTACTCGCCTTCCTTTCTCGGCTCTAGTGCGGGGATACGATACGGATCAAAGTACGTTGGGGGACCGCCCATATGACATCCACCGATGTTGACATCAAACCCCTGCTTCTCGGGCCAAAATTCTTCACCACCTAAATGCCACTTACCAAAAAATCCGGTGTGATAACCATCCGCTTTCAAGCGTTCTGCCAAGGTCACTTTGTCCAGTGATAATTCATGTTTGGTCTTAGGCGGCTGAATGACGCGATCGTCTGGCCAAAAAGACTTTCGGTCTGCACCGTGCTGTGTAATGTGCAATCGCGCCGGAGCATGTCCCGTCATCAATGCTGCCCGAGTGGGCGAACAAACGGGGGCTGCGGCGTAAGCATCAGTAAAACGGACGCCCTGAGTAGCAAGTGCATCGATTTTTGGTGTTCGCAAAACTTGATTGCCCTGGCAATGCAAATCCATCCAGCTCAAATCGTCCGTCAAGATTAAAACGATGTTCAGCTTTTTCTCTGTGTTGGCGGTCGCTGGCTCGGTCGCGTTGAGAACCCCAGAATCACCAAGGATTCCTGAACCAAACAGGCCAACTAAAGCGGCCAAAACCAGAGACTGAAAGATGCCACGACGACACAAAGAAAATGAACTTGGCTGGGAATCGCTATGCATTACATCAAACCGGCTTGGTAATTTTTTAGTCAACGAGGCCGTCAGTTTGCTCTCACGCGAATTTTCAGTCAAGCTTTTCCAACACAAACCAGCCATCTAGGTCGCAACAAGTCAACCTTTCGCGTCCTGGAACCATCGGTCGAAATCAATGCGGGCCATTGTCCGCTCTCGAACACGGTGGAATCACTTACAATATTTTCGCACTTCGGCCTGCAAAACTGCGATACATTGATCGGTACGAGGTGTTTCAGCCCCTGGGGAAGTGCCTCCACTTCCTGCACTATTCCCGATATCACTCCTTTATCTCGCTCGGAGAAAGAAAATGCACAGGTCTTTTTGCACGTTATTCGCGGTTTGTGGTCTCGTCATCACGACGACCGCTTCGGGGGGTGACTGGCCTCGTTTTCTCGGCCCAAGCGGTTCGGGAGTGAGCCCCGAGTCCGTTGCGACTCCGGTGAAGTGGAGTGACGATGAGAACATGAAGTGGTCGATGGACTTGCCGGGCAAAGGTGTGTCCAGCCCGATCGTCGTCGGCGACAAGGTTTTTGTCACCGCTTACTCAGGTTATGGAGTCGGCGGCGGTAACGAGAAGATAGAAGACCTGAAGCGTCACCTTGTTTGCGTCAATCGCGACGATGGAAAGGAAGTTTGGTCGAAAGAGATCGCAGCCGTTCAGCCCGAAGATCCTTACAGCGGGATGGGCGTGCCAGCACACGGTTACGCAAGTCACACACCCGTAAGCGACGGCAAGCATGTGTTCGCTTTCTTTGGCAAAACGGGAGTGGTCGCTTTTGACATGGACGGAAATCAGCAGTGGCAAAAGAGCGTGGGAACGGGATCGGGAAGAATGCGTTGGGGATCAGCATCCAGTCCCTTGTTGTTTGGCGATCTCGTGATCGTCAATGCTTCGGATGAAAGTGAAGCCATGTTTGGTTTCGACAAATCAACCGGCAAGGAAGTTTGGAAAATGCCTGCCGGTGACTTGGCAAACAGCTGGGGAACTCCATTGATCGTCAAGACGGGCGAACGCAGTGACTTGGTTGTCGGAGTGCCCGGCGAAGTCTGGGGATTGAATCCTGAGTCCGGAAAACTGCGTTGGTATTCGCGAGGCACTTCGGACACATCGACATCAGCCAGCCTCGCTCCAGGCGACGACGGTGTTATCTATGCAACCGGCGGTCGCGGTGGCGAAGCCGTTGCGGTCAAAGTAGGCGGCAAAGGCGACGTGAACGATTCGCATGTTGTTTGGGATGCAAACATCCCAGGAAGATTCGCAACGCCTGTTTACCACGACGGTCATCTGTATAGCTTTGCCAGCGGAATCATGACTTGTTACGACGCCGAGAGCGGCGACAAAGTAGAACAAAAACGACTTGCCGCAAGCAGCGACCGCGGAGGCGGAGGGGGCGGTCGCGGTAGAGGTGGACGCGGCGGTGGTGGTGGCGGGATGCGAAATCTCGATTACGCTTCGCCAATTCTTGCGGACGGCAAGTTCTACATTACCGGTAGCACAGGAACGTTTTACGTCCTGTCCGCTACCCCGGAAATGGAATTGTTGGCAACGAACAAAATCTCCGACGAAACCGGATTCGGTGGAACGCCAGCAGTCAGCAACGGTGAACTGTTCATCCGTAGCGGTAGCAAACTCTACTGCATCGCTAAAACCCAGTAACTGTTATTGCAGCCTTGTTGAAGCAACAACCCTTGCTGAACACGACGAACTGATAGACATTGACGGCAGCCCTGCAACCAAGCAGGGCTGCTGTTTTTTTATCGCTGATGGACGATCATGCTACGAAAACTTTACGCTCAAACCGTGTTCTACCCAACGCTGGGCTGGAACATGCTACTCGGCCGCGTTTTGAAAGTTCGCAATTGGTGGGATCGGATTGATCCACACGTGATTGTTGGCGCGTATCCATTTGCTCGTGATGTGGAGGGTTTGCACGGCGAAGGAGTGCGAGCGATCGTGAACACATGCCAAGAGTATGCCGGTCCGCAAACAAAGTACGAACAATTCGGAATCGAACAACTGCGGATTCCCACCACAGACTTTACCCACCCCAAGCTGGCCGATGTTCAAACTGCAGTCGAATTCGTTCAGACGCATGTGACGCAAGGCAACACGGTCTACATCCATTGCAAAGCCGGTCGCGCACGAAGCGCGACAGTAGCCATCTGTTGGTTGATCAAATACCGAGGCATGACGATGGAAGAAGGGCAAGCAGCATTGCTATTAGCGCGCAGTCATATCAATCCGCGGTTGACTCAGCGACCTGTCGTTCAGCAATTTGCAGAAAACGTTGGGCAAAGTTAGCTTGCCCTGTCGATTGGTCGGTGACGGATTTTCTCAGGGGTAAACTCCGGCACGATCTCTGTGTAAAGCTGCACAAGGCGGATTGAGTATCCGGTTTGTTTGACGTCGGCGCGGCCAAGGGGGATACTGATTTTGATGGATGAGATGTCTCTGTACACGCACACTTGGCAGCAACGTGAAAATGGACGAATCACTACCCGACCAATCAACCCCTGCGGTACAGACCGACCAGTTAGGCGAGAATTCTATCGCAACGATTCGGTTGGCAATGCTACCCAAAATCGGCCCAAGAACTCTGGTCGCGCTGCTGGATCACTTTGGCGACGCGCGTTCTGTTCTCAAAGCGTCCGGCCCAGAGCTAGCTCAAGTTGCTGGTGTCGGACCAAAATTGATACACACGATTCGCACAGCGCATCACCACGTTGATGTAGACCAAGTGTTGAAGTGGTGCGAGGATAACGATGCAGAAATCGTGATCCATGGCACGCCGTCTTATCCCAAACGGCTCGAAGACCTCCCGGATGCCCCGCCAATGCTGTTTGTGCGTGGCAACTTTACGTCCGATGACGAATTGTCTGTCGCCATTGTCGGCACGCGCCACGCGACCCATTACGGACTAAAGCAGGCCGAGCGATTTGGATACGCGTTGGCGCGAGCCGGTGTGACGGTGGTCAGTGGACTTGCACGCGGGATCGATTCGGCCGCACACGACGGAACGCTCAGCGGGGGAGGTCGCACGTTAGCGGTTCTGGGCAGCGGACTTGGTCAGATCTATCCAAGCGAAAACCGAGGCTTGGCGGATGCGATTGCTGCCGATGGTGCGGTCATCAGTGAATATCACCCAGAAGCCAAACCGCGTGGCGGGATGTTTCCGCAACGAAACCGTTTAATCGCGGGGCTTTCGTTGGCAACGCTGGTGATCGAAGCCCCCGATCGAAGCGGAGCGCTGATCACGGCACGTTTAGCTGGCGAGCAAAATCGCGAAGTGTTGGCGTTACCAGGCAATGTGACCAATCGCGCGTCACGCGGCTGCAACCAGTTGATCCGCGATGGTGCGACGCTCATTCAAAATGTCGACGACATCTTAGAAGCACTCGGGCCGATGCGAAAATCAGTAAAAACATCCGACGGACATGACGTTCGCAACGCATCAGAGTTAACGCTAAACGACATCGAACGCCGAGTCCTTGAAGCGATCAACGTGGACAGCACTTCGATCGATAGCGTCATCGAAAAAAGCGACTTGCCAGCTCACCAAGTGATCGCAACCATCAGCGTCCTAGAGATGCGCCGCCTCATCCGTCGACTAAGCGGCCAGCACGTCGTACGGATCTAGCGCCGAGTAGGCCGGATCAAGGAACGAAGTGACGCAGCTCCGGCAAAGCACGAAAAAGCGAGCCTGAGTAAAACCACGGATGAACACAGATAAACGCGGATGTGAGACTGAAGGGACGCCCGTTGACCAAGAAGGTGTCAATAGTATGCAGTCAGCAGTCACGCGAACAAAGTTCTCTCGGTTTTCTTATCCGTGTCTATCTGTGTTTATCCGTGGTTCCTCTCAATTCCGGTGAACCACTAATAGCCGCTAATCGATTAGTAAGAGTTTCTGTGCTCGTGAAAGAGAGGCCCCCGTGGCGTTCATAGGCCGCAGGACGTTTATTTCTCGACTTCAGCCTCACGGTCAGCCGGCTCCATCTTTGATAATCGGACTTCATCGATTTGAAACTTGAAGGGGCCAG
>CAZZDZ010000086.1:0-18985 GCA_964652675.1 uncultured Pirellulaceae bacterium | reverse complement strand
TGCGTGCTAGTAAACTCTCTTGCTTCAAATCTTGAGGAATACAGCACTCGTTCGTCTATGATAGGGGCACTTCGGTCCCCAACTTGGAACGCTGCGATTGAATCATGACACGATCAAGTTATCCATCCAATTCCTTACTTTTCTTTGTCGTCTTTGCCCTGACGCCGTTGTTGGCGCGGGCGGAGGTGACGCTGCCAAAGATCTTCTCCAGCAATATGGTGCTGCAACGCGAACTGGTTGTTCCGATTTGGGGAACGGCTCAGGCGGGCGAAAAAGTCGCGGTGAAGTTTGCAGGCCAATCCAAACAAGCGACGGCTGATGCCAATGGAAAATGGATGGTCCATCTGGATCCGCTCGTCACATCCAAACAACCCCAGACGTTGCTCGTCGAAGGCGAGAACGTTATCGAATTGACGGGCGTACTGGTTGGCGAAGTTTGGTTGTGCAGCGGCCAATCAAACATGGCTGATTCGTTCAACTCCAGTAAGAACCGACACATCGAACCGGAGTTTTTTCAGAAAGGTCTTTCTGCGATGCGAGTATCCACCCGCAACGGTTGGACGCCAATCGACGAAAAGACCCAGCGGTCCATCTCGCGCGTTGGATTTTACTTTGGCGAAAGACTGTACCGCGAATTGGATGTCCCGATCGGACTGATCCTGCGATACAACTCGGGGACACCGATCCAGGCTTGGATTCCCAAGGACGATTCCGAAGTCATCCGAAAGCGACTGGAGATCCCCGAAGACTGGAATGACGAACAGGAAAATCGCAACCCCGGCGTTCAGTTTGCTGACAAGATTGATCCGATCGTACCAGTCTGTTTTCGCGGTGTGATTTGGTACCAAGGCGAGCGAAATGCCAAAGCACAAACGGGTTTTGAGTATCAGCAACTGTTGCCCTTCATGATCGAAAATTGGCGACAACTGTTTGCTCACCGCAGCGGTTTAGCCCAACGAAAGTTCCCCTTCTATTACGTCCAAGTTCCGACTCAGGATGCGTCCGGTGAGTGGCCTTGGTTGCGTGACGCCATGCGACGTGCACTTGCAACGACACAGAATACGGGGATGGCGGTCTTCTACGACCACGGACCCAGTTTGCACCCCCATGAAAAACAGTACGCCGGACAGCGGCTGGCGCTTTGGGCACTGGCTAAAGACTACGGCAGATCGAAACTGACCTATTCGGGTCCGCTTTTAAAGAGCGTTCAGTACAGCGGCAGCGTAGCACAGCTTTCCTTTGATCATGTCGCAAACGGACTCAGCAATCCAAGCGGTGACAACTCAAACTTGGACTTCTTTGAAATCGCTGGCACCGACGGCAAGTACGTTTCGGCAAAGGCAAAGATCGTTGGCGACCAAGTTCATGTGTCCAGTCCGCAAATCGACAAACCAAAATACGTACGGTATTTGTTTCGCAAGCCAGAACCGGATCCCACTATCAGTCTGGTCAATTCGGCGGGGCTGCCCGCGTCCAGCTTTATCACCGATGAATTCAAGCCACCGCGAGAACCAATCACGCAGCGCGCGCCAAAGAAGAAATTCACCGAAGCTGAGTTGGCGCAGCGCAAAGCAAACCGAAACGCAAAACGCACTGGTCAAAAGAAATCCGCTCAACAGAAGCCATCACAAACGCAACCGATGAAGGAACCGAACGTCAATTCGCTGACCGAAGCAGACGGGCTCGCTCCAGAAGTCACCGATTTATCGGCTGAAGATGTCTCGTTTGCCAAAGAACAACATTTGCAGGATCTCAAGCAACCGTTTCTGGACGTTGCCCCCGAAGACATGGCGGACGGGATCGAAGTCGGCGAGCTTGGAAGCGATAGCGGAAACAAGGAAATGATCCTGGCGTTCGCGCGAGAGATAGCGGCGGGGAAACATGGTGAAGTCGATAGTCTGCTGATTCACCACGACGGTCGACTAATTTTTGAGTCGTACTACCGTCGTGGGCGAGCCAACTATCCCCATTATCAGATGTCGATCACGAAGTCCTACACGGCCATGGTCTTGGGTCGAGCGATCCAGTTAGGCCATTTGAAAATGTCCGATTTGGATCGACCCGTGTTGAATTTTCTAAAGGACATCGACAAAAGCAAACTTGCTGCGGGATGTGAAACCATCACATTAAGCGACACGCTGAATATGCATTCGGGGATTCGCGTTGACAAAGAAACGGTCGCAAAACTGCGAAAAGCGCGCGGCATACTGAAAGGGCAAGGCCAGATACAGGCTTACTTTAAAAACACCGCACCGATCACCCCACAGTCCAAGCAATACAAATACCAATCGTCTGACCCATCGATGGTGATGCAGGTGATCGAAACCGTGGTGCCGGGAACGGCTCGGGAATTTGTTAGCAAAGAGTTGCTCAAGCCAATGGGAATTTCCAACTTTGGCTGGCAAGATGACGTAAGCGGTTTGCCCAAATCAGCCGCCGGCAGCAGCATGCGTTCGCGCGACATGATCAAGTGGGGGCTGCTGGTTCAAAGCGGCGGCCAGTGGGATGGCGAGCAATTGATCCCAGAGGACTTTGTCCAAAAAGCGACTTCCAAAATCCATACGAACCCGCAAGCTACGTCGTACGGTTTCTTTTGGTGGCGCAACAGCGTTAACGTCGACGGAAAGACGTACGATATGAAATCAGGTCGCGGCGCTGGCGGTCAATTTATCATGATGATCGACGAACTGGATTTGATCATCGCGATCACGTCGCACAACAAAGGCATGGGCGGGATGCTAAAGACGGCGCCACAGCGAATCATCCCTGCAATGGAAAGGCCGTAGCGGAAGTCGTCAAGACTTTCGACCGCACCGAGATTCAACCAAGCGGCGGAGGCTTCGCAGCCGGCAACATAGTGGTAGACTCAATGTGTTACCTATGTCCCGGCACATGTGTTACCCATGTCCCGACTCCAAACATTCCCACCGGCCCTACTAGCTACGTCGCTCGGAGATCGACGGCTACTTTTGCCTATTTTACTGCCATACTCCCTGCTGGCAGTGGTATCCGGCAGATTGGCTATTGCTGGGTTGTTTTTGACCGCTAAATTCAACCTATGACTGCCACCGCAAAAACACTGCCAACCATCCGTCAACTTCCTCCCAACTTGATCAATCAGATCGCTGCGGGAGAAGTTATCGAGCGGCCCGCTTCGGTCGTCAAAGAACTTTTGGAAAACAGCATCGATGCGGGCTCCACCCGGATCGAAGTTTCAATCCAAGGCGGAGGGACGGAGCTGATTCGGATCGCCGACAATGGTTGTGGCATGACGGCCGAACAATTGCCGCTTGCTCTGGCGTCTCACGCGACCAGTAAACTGCCCGACGACGAAGCTCTCTTTAGTGTCAGCACACTTGGCTTTCGCGGCGAAGCTCTGGCGTCGATTGGCAGTGTTTCGCATTTGACGATTCGCAGCCGTACCGAATCGGATGACTGCGGTTCCGAAATCAACGTGCGTGGTGGCGTCATCGAACCGCCCGCGCCGTGTGGTTGCCCGATCGGCACGGTGATGGAAATTCGCAATCTGTTTTTCAATACGCCGGTTCGCCATCGGTTCTTAAAAACAGCTCAAACCGAAAAGGGACACATCGTCGAAGCGTTCACGCGATTGGCGCTCGCCAACCCTCAAGTCCACTTCGTACTGAACAATAACGAGAAACAAGTTTATGATTTGCCGCCAACCGAGCGATGGGCGGATCGAATCGGTGCTTTCTTTGGTGGCGAGATCGCCGAATCGCTGATCCCAATCGATAGCGATGATTCGCAGATCCATATCAACGGCTACGTCTGTGATCCTTCGGTCAGCCGTGGCAACGTGCGAATGCAGTATTTGTTCTTAAACGGACGCCACATAAAAGACCGTTCGTTACAACACGCACTTGGCGAAGCGTACCGTGGGTTGTTGATGGTCGGTCGCAAGCCGGTTTGTTTCTTGCGATTGGACATGCCCGCCGAAATGATCGACGTGAATGTTCATCCAACCAAATTAGAAGTCCGCTTTACTGATGGTGGCCGTGTCTACAGTCGGTTGCTGCAATCGTTGCGACATCAATTTTTGTCCACCAACATGACCCAGCGTGTCGGTCCGCCCGCGCCGATCACCGATGATGATCAACTGCGAACTCCACCAAGCAGCGAACTGGGAATGCCCGTTCGCGTGGAACAAGAACATCGCCAAAATGTCATCGAGTGGGCACGCACCGGAGTCGCCAACCCCGAGAGTACAACCAGCACGATGCCGTCAATCGGCACTCCCACGTTTAGACCGTTTCCAGGCAACTCAGGTTCTACCGGGCAGACGTTGCCGCACGACGTTGCGTCCAACAACGATGTTGGTGCCCCGGCTAACCACGCTGCCGATAACAGCGATGAAAATAGGGCGCCGTGGGACGGAGACGTTTCGCCAACAGCAGATGACAACAATACAGCGGTGGCCCCGACGGTTTGTTACTTGGGATTCCAAGTTCACAATCGGTACTTGGTCACCCAAGACGAAAAAGGCATGGTGGTGATCGACCAGCACGCTCTTCACGAACGCGTCTTGTACGAACGGGTCAAGGAAAAGGTGCTTGGCAGCGAAGGCAACAGTAAAGAAGGCAATTTGGAATCACAAAAATTGCTGGTTCCCGAACCTGTTTCGTTAACACCAGCCGAACGGACCGCTGCTCTGGATAACCAAGACACGTTAGCGCGAATCGGAATGGAGATCGGTGATTTTGGTGGTGAAACGATCGTGATCCAGTCGTACCCTGCGATCCTGAAGAACACCAAACCAGCCGACATGTTGCGTACGATGTTGGAATCGGTGATGGGCGCCGGCAAGAAACCCGACCCGCTGGAATTGCTAAACCATCTGCTGTCAACGATCGCTTGCAAGGCGGCTGTCAAAGCGGGTGACCCGTTGGCTCCCGAAGAAGTCGTGGCTTTGTTGGAGCAACGAGATCTTTACAATGACACGCATCATTGTCCCCACGGTCGCCCCACAGCATTATTTTTCAGCCGTGACGAATTGGACCGAATGTTCGGACGACTCGGGCCTCGGGGTCGAGCGTAAAATGAATGGCCCCGCGTAAAGCTTTTTTGATCGGCATAAAGCTTCTTTCGAGCCTGGTAGCCGGTCGCCATCAGTTCGGAGAGCTAAGTCACCTACCCCAGCGAAGGTTTCAAAATGTTGTTTCGTTTTTTGCTATGTGTCGCTATCGCCATGACTTTATCGTTGAACTGCAGTGCACAAAAATTCGTTGCTAACTACGACGAATCCAAGATCCCGGAGCATACGCTACCAGATCCACTTGTCACCGAAGCTGGTAAACCGGTCTCCAACGCTCGCGAGTGGACCGAGACACGTCGTCCCGAATTGCTAAAGCTCTTTCAAGAACACGTCTATGGTCGCGGCCCCGCTGCATGCGAAATCACCCACAAACTGATCAGCACTAAAGACGACGCGATCAACGGCAAAGCGGTCCGACGCGAAGTCGACGTGTTCTTTGGCAATTCGCCCGACGCGCACTCGATGCGGTTGCTGATCTATACGCCCAAGTCTGACACACCGGCTGCGGCGTTTTTGTGCTTGAATTTCCAAGGCAACCACACGACTGATCCCGATCCAACGATTTCGATTACCAAAAGTTGGGTTCGTGATCGCAAAAATGATTCTGCCCACAAAAACCAGGCTACCGAAAAGGGCCGTGGCGTTGCTGCCAGCCGTTGGCCGATCGAAATGATCATTGATCGTGGTTATGCGCTGGTCAACATTTATTATGGTGACATCGACCCGGACTTTGACGACGGATTCAAAAACGGCATTCACGGCGCGATGGCCGACCAAACCAAAGAGATCCCCGCTGGCGAAAAGTGGGGCTCTGTGGCCGGATGGGCTTATGGTTTGAGCCGCGCGTTGGATTACTTGGAGCAAGACGCGAAGATCGATGGCCAACGGGTGGCTGTTTTTGGTCACTCGCGATTGGGCAAGACTTCGCTTTGGGCTGGTGCCAGTGACGAACGATTCAAAATGGTGATCAGCAACAATTCTGGGTGCGGCGGCGCGGCGCTCAGTCGCCGAGCGATCGGAGAAACAGTCGGTCGCATCAACACGTCATTCCCACACTGGTTCAACGATAACTTTACCAAGTACAACCAGAACGAGAACGCATGTCCGGTCGACCAACATCAATTGATTTCGTTGATCGCACCGCGAGCCGTTTATGTGGCCAGCGCGACGGGCGACAAATGGGCCGATCCCAAAGGCGAATTTTTGGCCGCGTTGGGAGCTGCTCCGGTCTACAAGTTGCTTGGCACTGATGCAATGGGTGCTGACGCATCCACAGCGGAGCAACCCAGCCCCGATCAGCCACTCAACAGCGGCACGATCGGCTACCACTTGCGAACCGGTAACCACGACGTAAAAGAATATGACTGGAAACAGTATTTGGATTTCGCAGATCGACATTTGAAATAACCATCCAGTCGGCGATTTCGCGCGTCGGGTTCGCAAAACTTAAAATCTCCACGAGCTCATGAAGGACTTGCCGGTCAACGAATGTTTGCCCGACATCATTGCGGCGGTCCATGAGGGAAAATCGGTTGTCTTAAAGGCACCGCCCGGCGCGGGGAAAACAACCGTTGTTCCACCGGCGCTGCTGGATGCTGGGGTCGCCAACGCTGGCCAAATCATTCTGGTCCAGCCACGTCGACTTGCCGCGCGAACCGCTGCCAGTCGCATCGCCAAACTGGTCGGCGCGACATTGGGAAAAGACGTCGGCTATCAAGTTCGTTTCGATCGCAAAGCAACCTCGGCTACCAAAGTCGTTGCGATGACGACCGGAATCTTGCTACGCAAAATCAGCTCTGATCCGCTACTGGAAAACACCGCCTGCGTGATTCTGGACGAGTTCCACGAACGATCGCTGGAGATGGATCTAGCGTTGGGGATGATTCATCGAATTCGTTCTCTGCGACCGGAGCTGAAACTTGTCGTGATGTCGGCGACGTTGGACCCGCAGCCCATCGTGGATTTCCTGGGCGACGCCCTAGCGGTCAACAGCGAAGGCCGCGCGTTCTCAGTCGACATTCAACACACCAAACAACTTTCGCGAGACTACATCGATCAACAAATCGTCAACGTCCTTCCACGAGTCCTGCGAGCCACCCAGGGACACTTGTTGATCTTTCTGCCAGGGATTGGCGAAATACGTCGTACAGAAACCGCGATCAAACAAAATCGCTTGGACCAAGACGCGATTGTGATGTCGCTGTACGGCGACTTGCCTCCCAAAGAACAAGACGTTGTTTTGGCGGACAGCGATCGACGCAAAATCATCTTGGCCACCAACGTTGCCGAAACGTCAATCACCATTCCAGGCGTTACCGGCGTGATCGATAGCGGCCAAGCTCGTGTGATGCGGTTCGACGCCAACGTGGGCATGCCAGCGTTGCGATTGGAACCGATTTCGCAAGCCTCCGCGGAGCAAAGAGCAGGACGCGCCGGACGAACCGAACCGGGAGTGTGCTGGCGGCTGTGGCGAGCCAACACTCATCGTTCGCGACGCGAGCGTGATACGCCAGAAATCCTGCGAAACGATTTCAGTGGGGCCATGCTAATGCTGGCCGCATGGGGAGAACGTGATTCCACAGCCTTTGATTGGCTGACGCCGCCGAGTGAACAATCAGTCGATGCCGCAAAGAAACTATTGCGTGGATTGAGCGCAATTGATTGCGACGGTGTGATCACCAGTATTGGCAAACAAATGTTGGCCTTGCCCGTTCACCCAAGAATTGGACGGTTCTTGGTCGACGCGGCAAAGCGAGGCGTGACTGAGCAAGCATCCATCGCAGCGGCGCTGCTGACCGAACGCGATCCGTTTCGACCAACCAATCAGCCGGCTAAAACGATCCGCGGTAGACAATCGGTACAAGGCGATGCCCATACGAGCAGCGACATTGTCGATCGCGTCGAAAAAATGCAAGCGTTCGCAAACGGCGATTCGACGATCAGCATCCAAGTGGGTGCCGCAAAACAAATCCAACGCGTTGCCAAACAACTGGTCCGATTGGTCGAAAGAATCGAACCGGCTGATGACATATCCGGTGTCACTGACGAAGAACATTTGATGCGTGCTTTGCTGGCCGCTTATCCTGATCGCGTTGCGCGTCGGCGACAAAGTGGTAGTGACAAAGGCCGAATGGTCGGTGGCCGCGGCGTCAAACTTGATCGCAGTTCGCTGGTCAAATCCAGTGAATTGTTCTTGTGCATCAACGTCGATTCCAAAGACAGCGAAGCGCTTGTGAGAGCTGCATCGGCTGTTGAGGTCGATTGGTTGGACGAAAGTTTGATTCGCGAAGTCGACGAGCCGTTTTTTAACCCAACCGCAAAAGCAGTGGTTGCGCGCAGGCGGCGATACTTTGACGACCTGCTCTTGGCCGAATCTCCCATCGAATGCAAGCCAAGTGAATCGGTTGCCCAGTTGTTGTTTGAAAAGACTCGCTCGGATATCAAGCGACTTTTTCCGGCCAAAGACAAGGAGATCGCCAACTTCATTGCTAGAGTCCGTTTCTTGACGGCGCACATGCCTGATTCGCAATTGCCAAATTTGGACGATCAAGGTTTGCAAGAAGTGCTTTTAGAACTTTGCCAATCACGAACGACGATTGATCAGCTTCGCAAAGCACCTTGGCTAGATCATCTTCGAGGCCGATACGACTATCCCCAATTGCAGATCATCGACAAGCACGCACCGGAAAAGATGAACGTGCCAAGCGGCAACCATGTTCGGATCCAGTACACCGATGGCAAACCGGTGATGGAAGTCCGCGTGCAAGAATTGTTTGGCTGGAAAGAAACACCGCGTCTGGCTGGTGGAGCCGTGCCACTGCAACTACACCTGCTGGGCCCTAACCGTCGTCCCCAGCAAATCACCGAAGACTTGGCGAATTTCTGGTCAACAACCTATACCCAAGTTCGCAAAGAACTGCGCCGTCGATACCCCAAACACCATTGGCCCGAAGATCCATTAAATGCCAAAGCGACGCATAACGGATTGAAACCACGCACGTAATTTTTGGGCTCAGAAATTTCTGTAGCGGGCCAATTCAAGCATCACGTCGATACGTGCCGCTTTTGCCACCCGTTTTTTCCCAGAGTGCGATCTCTCCGATCACCATCGATTTGTCCATCGATTTGCACATGTCGTAGATCGTCAGTGCGGCTGCAGAACAAGCCGTGAGTGCTTCCATCTCCACGCCGGTTGGGCCGTTTATTTCCACGGTCGCTTGGATATCGATGTGTGTTTTGGCTATTTGAAAATCGACCGTGACGCTACCGATCAAAAGCGGATGGCAAAGTGGGATTAGATCTGAGGTTCGCTTGGCAGCTTGGATTCCGGCGACACGGGCGACGCTTAGCACATCGCCTTTGGCCATTTCGCCTTTGGCAACCGCGGTCGCGGTTTCGGCTGCCATGGTGACACGTCCACGCGCGATCGCACGGCGATGCGTGGAATGCTTGGCCGTCACGTCGACCATCCGAGCGCTGCCGGAATCGTCTAGATGCGAAAAACCTTCGTGGGCATTTTCTGCGTCACTTATGCGCGAATCATCGTTGGCGTCAGACGACTCAATTGACGACTCGATTTCTGTGTCGGACCAATCAAACGGTTGGGCTTTAAGTTCAGCAAGGATTTCTTTGGCTCTCGCGGCGTCTTTCTCGAACGTTTTGACGCTGACCCAACCGGGGGCTTCGGCGCGAAAGCCAGACGTGTATCCACCGGTCGCGACGGCTTTGATGTTTTCGTCCGCCAACACGGCAACCAAAATGTTGGCCGAGTGCTCGGACGCTCGGCTGGCGACTTCTACCAGTCGCTCACTGTTGAATGTTGTGTCGGATTTGGATGTTTGCGGTTCAGTCATGTGGGTTGTTCGTTCATCCGGCGGAGAGTTTGGCAAACACAGACTAGTTATTCGTTGGAATTTTAGGCAGTGGTTTTGTGGGCAAACTGGTTGGTTGCCAGAGATCTTCGATTTCCTGTCCGCCTGCGTCACGACGCAAAAGCAGGTAGATGCCGCCTGCCAAGCTCCAAAACAGGGTCATTGAGACGACGAAAGGAAATAGACGCAGATGCGAACGCGTCGTAGCAATCATTGAATCGGATGCGCCGGCAAGTTCCATCATCGTGACGGAAACTTTTGCACCGACAAGGCCGACGCCTTCGGCAAAAAAGACGACGACCAGCAAAATCACGATTGCGATGCACCAGTACATCGCCATCTGCATTGGTCGGCGGTAAAGGTATTCATAGCCGCGACTGAGCGAATCCAGCACGTCGGGTTCTTTTTCGTTGACCAAAGCAGCCCATCCGATTGGGACGGCAAAGTACGATCCGAAAGCCAGGATGCCGCAAACGACTGCGATCAACGCGGCGAACAAACTGAGCGGGGTTTCGATCCAGACGCCCATTCGGCTTGCCCAAGCCGTCAACAGCAGCGCAAACCCAATCACACAAACGCAGGCCAGCGGTACAAACGACATCAGATACGCAAACGGACATCGGCGTCCTGCGGTCTGGAGCCCAGCGACAAAACCAACCATCGGCCGGCCAGCGGTCAGCAAAGCGCCTTGCCGTAACAGCAGCAACGTTGCTGGCATCCAGATGATCAACGACCAAACGATCGCCGCCAGGGTTTGCCAAAATGGAGGTGATGTTTCTTTTTTCCAACCATGGGCTGGAAATAGAGCTACTGGGGTGGATTGTTCGATGCGCCGACCAACCGCCCACACAATCGAGTGGAGTGAATCAAACTTCGGCAGTTCGATTACGGACTGCGTCGCCTGCCTGACCGTCAGTTGGGTGTCATACGCAACCGGCTGCGATATTCCATCGATACGTTGTGCGCCATAAGCCCAAATTGCGAATGTGACCGCGACCAGCATTAACAGCGGGGGAGATCCAGCGGCACGCAAGGTTCTACCGAGTCGCAGCCAAGGGAACACATCATTCCATTCGCGAACGCGGGCCAAAACACCGGATTCAAAATCGTAGCCCGTGTGAACTTCGTCTTCGCTACCGAACTGGCTGGATTGATTTTCTTCGGGAGGGATCATCAGTCTTCTGAAGGGTAGGTTCGCGAGCGTGTCCGCTGGCTATTTGAATACGACTCGCAGCCAATTTTCGACCTTCGGCAAAACGTTCTTGTTTCGATCTCCGGCAGCAACGATTTGCGACGACACGAACCAGTTTTGTCCCGGCACGATTGGCAACTCCGAAATGTCGCGCCGTCGAATCGCAAACTCGAAACTGACGATGGTGTTGGTTCGGTCGGTTGCAATGTACCACGTTGGATTCCAAGCGTCGTGATGGTCGATTGCATCATGTGTCCGACCGGTATCCGTCACCGAAAATTGCATCGATGTCAGCAGGTCTTGATCGGAGTCTATCGCCAGCACTAGCCGGTCGACGCCGGTCAGATCGTGGTCGCGGATCGGTGACGCTTTGCTGCGAACATAGTCGTCCGAACGCAAACGATTGGCCAAGCATTGCATGGCAACATAAATGTAGTCTTCGTCATAGGCGATCTGCAACGGAGTTCGTCCTGCGGCTGGCAATGCTGCTTGCCAACACGTGTCATCGACGATTCCGTCCAGGCGTGGTGGCGTCGTTGTCGCTCGAGCGATCACGGTGCTTGGGCCGTTATTGCTCAGCAAGTTTGCCCACGTTCGCGAATGCTGATCGTCTAGCAAACGTCGCAAATTCGCAGACCCTTCGCCGGTCTTTTTCAGTTCGTTGTCATCGCCTCGGTTCCGCGCTGCGGCACGAGCAAACAGGACGAGCGGGTTGAACTCCCAATTCAAATCAATCGTGGACTCTTTGTTGGACACACGGCGCGTCACCGTTCGGGGCCTTGCGACTTGCACTGGCGCGACCGCGCTCGCTTGGACGACTCGGCTGGCGTTCGTTTGAAACGGCGAAACCGGTACGATTTCGGCAAGCGGTTTGACGGTGCTTTTTGTTTGCACGACATCATTGATTGACTGCTTCAGTTTTGACCACTCCAAGCTGTGAGTCATCGAATCAATCCGCAGCCGTGCCCATTTTCCTGCAGACGAATCGCCAAAACGATCGGCGATTTCGTTTAACAATGCGGATTGAAATTCGGCGTTGGTCGCCTGCGATTCGATTCGCAAAAGAATGCTCCACGCCAGCCGAAAACGATCTTCGGCGGCGGTTTGGTCAAGCATGCCGCGAATGCTGCGACGAAACTGGTCGCCGTTTTGGTCGCTGGCGATCAAATCGTCGATGCGTTGGGGGTGCGCCAACCGGGCCTGAATGATCTGCAACTGTCGACGCGACGCGGTAGGCAACTTAGCTTTGATTTTCTGGCCGCTGGCAAGTTGAAGTCCTGCGGCGACCGATTCGCCACGTTGAGTGTTGCCCGAAGCGTCATAGGCACGACGCAGCGAAACGGATTTTTGGATCGGCAGATTGGGAGCCACCAGTTGCATCGCGTCTTGCCACATGTCGCGAGCCAAAACGCCGGTATTCGGTAGCATCGCGCCGCTGTGCAACATCGATTCGCCACGACCAGTAAACGAATACCGCACCACACGGGGCGTCCGCGATCCGACAGCGGTTTGTGAGATCATCGTTTGAACGGATTTGGGAAGCGTCTGGTCGACGACGATCACACTGGGGCGGTGAATCGCGATCCACTGGGATACCGCTTGCGATATTGATTGCTTTGGTTGGTCGGGTTGCCGTGAATGGGTCGCGGTCAGTTGGTCAACGCCAGCGGCACCGAGCATCACGGCGGCTTGGCGTACCAAGTCGATTTCTGATCCCAGCGAAGGATCGGGTGAACGTTTTGCATCGACAATCAACACGGAAACACGATTTCGCAATTCAAGTGATTCGTTTCCGATCAGTGGCCAAGCAACAGTCTCTGGTTGACTAGCGATCACCAAAACGGCGGCGCGGCGTTTCTGGCCGCGAGCGACTTGCCATGTTTCTCCCCCGTCTGTGCTGTTTAATATGATGCCGTGATCGCAAACGGCGCACAAACCAGCATCGCCTACTCGGCAAGCGTCTCGGATGGGCGCGTTGACTTTCGTTGCGGCAGTCCATTTCGCAAAATCAACCGCGGTGGGTTCCGCTGGTAGCACCGCTGGGCCATCCAGTTCTCCGCTGCTAACCCATGTTTGTCCTTGATCACGACTCTCGAATTCGCGAGAAAGCGATGATGCTTCCCAATCGCCGATCGCAACCAACACTTTGTCTTGAGCGCGAATGCTAAGTTTCCGCAAACGTGGCAGTTCACTATCTTCAGCGCGTTGCCAAGTTCGACCTGCGTTTCGACTGACGAGTGCGACACCGCGGCTGAGTCCGGTGATGCGGTCATAGTGGCCGCCGACGGCGACGACGGACCGATCGTTGATCCAATGCACATCATCAAGTCTGCATTGAAGATTACTTTCAGCTTTTTGCCATGACTGCCCACCGTCTTCTGTTCGCAGGATCACTCCGCGATCACCAACGGCAACGCCCAAAGAACTGTTGACAAAATCCACTGCTTGTAATGATGCATCCTCGCGCATCGCAACCGATTTTGCATAGTTTGGCAGCAACTCAGGAAACTCGGCTTTCGCTGGCAACGCGACCAGAGCGAAAAGCATGACGAGCGATAAGTGCTGAACAAATCTTCGTTTGGTCCGTTTCGATTGTGTCTGATTCAAGTCATCCATCCTTTCATCAGGGACGATCCAAGCATCAGCGCTGCCCAGCCGATAAAAAGATTTGCGGCGACATACAGCCCGGACCCGAGCCAGCGATCGGCTCCCGCCAAGTCTGCGGATTCGGCCGCAAAGCTGGAGAATGTTGTCAGGCCGCCCAAAAATCCGACCCGAATCGCCAGTGCCGCGCGATCGCTAAGGTTGCCATCGACCGCACCATAAGCCAATAGTGCGCCGATCAGGCCGCATCCGAGGACGTTGGCGATCGTGGTGCCCAGCATCGAAGACCCGCCAGGAACGGCAGTTGAGGCGATTGTGATCAAGTATCGGAGCACGCTGCCGAGGGCCCCGCCCGCCGCGATCGCTATCAGATTGAGCCAAGATGTCATATTCAGTGGCCGTTTTAACCATTGCCATAGAATGGGCACGAACTTACGTTAACGAGTAGGTTCGGGATTTCTGCGGGCGACGTAAATGTCAGTTTTCGCGTATTTCAGTAACGAACCTACCCCCCAGACTTCGATTCAATGTCTTTGCACCCCTGTCCGACGCGATTTTGCGGTGCTTGACGGTGAATTTTGTCCAATCAACCGCATCTGTCACCACGGAGTGACACGGTGATTGTCGAGTCGATTTCAACCATTTCCTCGTACCCAACTACGTCAGAAGCATGAGTACTGCCAAAGCCACCTCCGCTGAGCCCCAAGTCATGACGGGCGCCGATATCCTGGTCAAGTCGATGGTGGAGCACGGCGTGGAAGTGATTTTCGCGTACCCGGGCGGTTGCTCCATGCCGATGCACCAAGCCCTCACTCGCTATGGTGACAAACTGCGAACGATCCTGCCGCGTCACGAACAAGGCGGCGCGTTTGCTGCTCAAGGCTACGCTCGCGCGACTGGCAAAGTCGGCGTTTGCATGGCAACCAGCGGACCCGGCGCAACCAACTTGGTCACCGCGATCGCCGACGCAAAACTAGATAGCGTTCCCATCGTCTGTATCACCGGACAAGTTCCCGTGAAAGCGATCGGCAGCGACGCGTTTCAAGAAACACCGATGGCCGAAGTCTGTCGTGGAATTACCAAGCACCATTACTTGGTCACCGACATTCGCGACCTGCCACGAATCATGAAGGAAGCGTTTCACATCGCGCTTTCGGGACGCCCTGGACCCGTTCTAATCGACATGCCCAAGAACGTTCAGTTGGGCGACTTGGCCGACATCGACTTGGATCCGCCGATGGATTTGCCGGGCTACGAACCCAGTCCGCCGGTTGTTCCCAACGAAACCATTCGTCAAATCGCAGCCGCCATCAAACTAGCCCGGCGGCCGATGATCTACGCCGGTGGCGGAATCATCTTGGGTAGCGCCAGTGAAGAGTTGCGTGAGTTCATTCTTAAATCTGGCATCCCAACGGTAACGACCGTGATGGGAATCGGTGCCGTCCCACCAGAGCACGAACATTCAATGGATTGGCTGGGAATGCACGGTGCCGCCTACGCCAACTACGCCGTTCGTGATTGCGATTTGCTGATTGGTTTGGGCGTTCGTTTTGACGACCGCGTGACCGGCAAAGTCGAAGCGTTTGCAAAAGACGCCAAGATCATTCACGTCGACATCGATGGCTCCGAGCTAAACAAAAACAAAGAAGCGCACATCCCCGTTCGAGGTGACGTCAAACAAGTTCTAACGGAACTGAACAAGATCGTTCAAAAACCAGACATCGCCGATTGGCAAAAACAATGCTTGGAGTGGAAAGCAAAATACCCGTTTAGTTACGACGAAAAATTCGACGGCATTTTGCAGCAGCACGCGATCAAAACGCTCAGCGATATCACGTCCGAAATGGATACCTACATCACCGTTGGCGTTGGCCAGCACCAGATGTGGGCCGCCCAATACTACAAATTCCGCAAGCCGCGTACTTGGCACTCCAGTAGCGGACTGGGCACGATGGGTTTTGGATTGCCAGCCGCGATGGGCGTCCAAGCCGCTTGTCCCGATTCGTTGGTCATCGATATCGATGGCGATGGCAGTTTCCAAATGAACGTCCAAGAGCTGGCAACGTGTTTCTGCGAAGAACTGCCAGTGAAAGTGTTCTTGTTGAATAACCAACACCTGGGCATGGTGGTCCAATGGGAAGACCGTTTCTCAGAACGCAATCGCGCACACACCTACCTTGGTCCAATCAAGCACAAAGAAGCTGCCGGTAAGAGCGAAGCAGAGCGATTCAGCTATGCCGAAGATCGGTATCCGGACTTTGTCCAGATCGCCAAAGGCTACGGCTGTGGTGCAGCGACGATCAAAAAGAAATCCGACCTGGAAGGCGCGATCCGAGAAATGATCGAATACCCCGGGCCGTATCTGTTGGACGTCGAAGTGCCCTATCAAGAGCACGTGTTGCCAATGATCCCCGGTGGCAAAACCGTCGACGACATGATTCTGGAATAAACCAAGACGTTCGGATCCAAATGGGAGCGACGCTACGCTTCGTCGCTGCCCATTTTGTCGCCTCTGATCTTGGTCATCGTGATTTGGTTGCCCTGTTCGTTGTAAGCAACCTCGCTCATGATTTCGTTGATCAACAGAACACCACGTCCCCCGGGTACTTCTAGCAGTTCTTTTTGCCTGGGATCTGGTACCTCTTTGGGATCAAACCCTTTGCCTTGGTCGGTGATTCGAATCCAAACACGATCCTGGTCACAACTCATTTCAACCGTGACCGTCTTTTCGACCTTGTTCCGGTTGCCGTGGCGAATCGCATTGACGATTGCTTCTTCGTAAGCCAACTGGACTCGAAACTGCTCGGCTGCTTCCCAATCGAATTGAAACATCGCGTCGATCAGTTCATTGATCAAAACGCTCCCGACCGAAGTGTCACTGGGGATCACCCGTCGAAAAGTCCACGACGATTCCGGACCATCGGTCAAATCAGATTCGCTGGGGTTGCCCATGGTGGACCATAACGCGTAAACAAAAAAGGACATCGAGTGGAGCGGCTCTTGCTCGATTGATTCGTTCGCGATCAGTGCGAATGAAAGTCACTACTATCCAAGCAGCAATAGAAAATCAGACGTCATGCAGACTAGCTGACAGGCAAAGTGGAATCGATTTCAGCAAACTCATCTGGTGACTGACAGTACTGGAATTTGAACATACGCTCCAATCGCGTCAGTGCAAAAATGTCTCGCACTTGGTCTTGAACATCGGCCAACACAATTTCAACACCGCGAATCTTGGCTTGCCGATTGATGTTGATCAATTCATTCAAGCCAACGCTGCTCAAGAATGAAATCTGACTCATGTCGATTTCAAGTTCACGGTCATCGGAATTCTCAACCGTCTCATCAATGTCACCGAAGCGTTCTTCTAGTAACTCCGTTAGCTGCCACGCAACCTGACGAGCGGTCGTCATATTGTTGATATGGTCGGGCGAAAATTGCACGGATCGACGTGAACCGACCGTGTGGACTTTGATTAGTTTGGGCTGACTCATAAACTCAAATGCCTGCGATGAAAAACAAAGACGTTTCGCAGCGAGACAGATGCCACGACTCCTGAGTTCTAGTAAACACATTGATTTCAGGTGGCTCTGAGGCCCAAAGATTGGGCCGTTCTCGTCACAACTCTATGCTAGCCAAGACGCTCCTGTGGAGCAACTAAGAGCGACGAATTAGCGCGCTTGGATGCTCCGAGCGACGTCAAATGCGACAAAATATCCGTTTGTCATCAGAGCGTACTCAATGTGGGAGAAGGCATTGGCGCGATTTGCCAGAGCGAAGGGCGGAAAAGTCTACCCTGTCGTAATCTTCTACCTTCCGCTTTTTCAGACAGAAACCTGGCCGCTATCGAGCTCAGTTCGTCTTCGAAAACTTCTTCGCGGTCCGAATTTCCAATTGTGGCTCGCCGTCGTATCGCGATATCTGCCCGGTAACGGTCCATTGCGTTGCGCTGGCATCCGTTTGCATTTCGATCAACGCGCGGCGGAACATCAGATTGTCAGTGACGATCAACTTTTGCATTCCGATCGATTTAGATACGACCTTGGGTTTGTCTGCACTCAACGAAAAACGATCGCTATCTACTGAGTGTTCTCTCAATGGATTTGAGGGAACTAAAACCACAGAAGTAAGAGTAGATGATCGCAAGTCGTTGATTGCCGAAACGGTACGGAAATTGTTTTCCGGTTTCTGCTGGGCACCATTCATCGCCTGAACAAACGAAGTCGCTTTGGAGTTCACGGGAACAAAAGCCCATTGATGCCCCTGCTGTACAAAATGGCCAACCGTGGGAAGCATGATCATGCCATCGACCAGCAAATTCAATTGACCAGACGTTTTGGGTGCATCGTTTACCAAAGCGTCCGTCGCCGAACCCGTCCAGGAATCTGAATGCGACACAATGCCAGACGCGTCTTCCAATACCGAATCGCCAAAGGATTGCGGGCCCGTGCGTTTTAGGATCGGGTTGGCTTGAATGAAATTGTTTTCGTCCAGCGTGTCCGAAGCCCGAAAGGGATTGAAAACGCGTGGCTGCTGTGCTGAAGTTGTGGTCGAATCCAAAACGCCCGCGACCACCAATACGCCCACGGCTAACGATGCAACCACCGCAGTGGAAAACAACGACTGCAGTACTTTTTGCGATTGCAATACGGCCTGTCGCCTTGTTTTTGGATAACGCATTGTCTTGTTGAATTTCTCAATAAAGGACGTGTAGTTTGGATTCACCTGGGCGCACAAATCAGCACCGGCGAGCACAGCCATCGGCCGGTGACTTATTCACGTCGGTAGCCAGGAATGGCGATTGCGTGAAAACTGAAAACAACACCAACGGCCATCATCGCTAGTCCTAGCCAACGTGGCGGATGGATTCGTTTCATCACCAAATTACTGGGCGCGTTGTTCCAAAAAAATGAACCAAAGCGTGTTTGATTACTCGCGATGGGTTGCCTGGAGACTTTCGCCAATACTCGCGTCGCCGATTCGTTCAACAAAAACGAATCGATCATGCGGAACTGCGCACCAAGCAGGACGAGAAGTATTCCCGCCAGAAAATATCTATTTCGGTACCGTGACATCTTTGTAAATTCCTTCATTGCCTTGGGAGGAAAGGCGGATCTGAACTGTTGGAGGAGGCAGATCCAATTGGAGGTATCGACGTTTGCAAAAGGTTTCTAAAACGCGACGCAAACAAGTGCGTTGCCAAGAGATACAGCGATGATGAGACGTATACCGGTCGCAGCGAAAGGCAAAGAGAATCAGCAGACC
>CAZZDZ010000085.1:0-19077 GCA_964652675.1 uncultured Pirellulaceae bacterium | reverse complement strand
TCCGACCGCGGAGCGTTCGGCCACAATAAATCGACAAGCCGTCAAGACTTTCGGCTCTATGTGGTTTGCCGATCGGTTGCGTCTTGAACCTGCTCTCCCAAAAAGCTTCCACCAGTGCGCTCATCTTGGC
The DNA here is from genome assembly GCA_964652675.1 of uncultured Pirellulaceae bacterium. Taxonomy (GTDB): domain Bacteria; phylum Planctomycetota; class Planctomycetia; order Pirellulales; family Pirellulaceae; genus K23-9. Next base: position 18,947 of record CAZZDZ010000085.1, on the reverse strand, counting down.
GGTTCGCCATCTGCGCGATCGTTTTGTGAAAAGGGACGGCGAGCGACTTGTTTCTTAGTTCAGCGGTGGAGGCTTAGCTGGCTCTGAATTTTCCCGGGAAAATGAAATTGTCGCCGTTTCCCGCCTAAGAAATGTTTTTTCGTCTCGTTGAAAATAGGAGTAGCCGTTTCCTACCTTTTTGCGAGTCGTTCCAATGTGTTGTTTTGCCAAACCAGTTCGAGTTGTTTCCGACACAAATATCTACAGCCGACTGACTGGCCGTGGTACACAAATGTTGGCTTACCAGATGAAGTACGATTCGGACGAACTGAATGCGATGATCTTGCCGATACCCATTGCGAAGCAAGCAGCAGAGGATTCGCTGCGTTTCATTTCGCTAAAAGGTTACAGTGAGTTTTTTGACCATCTGGAACTTGGATTTCCAGCACTCACTCCGGCTGGTCCAGGTTTTGGGAGAGGCGGGGTCTCGGATTCGAAGATTAAACCCGATTTGGTTGTCCATCAGGTGGGCGACTTTGTGGCTTCGTTTGTTCCAACGATGAACGATTTTGTTCGTTTGGACCAACAATTTGTGATCCCAAAATCGTCATGGGACAAAATCCCGGCGTATGCCGATTACGGCTTTGCAGTTTTTCAACTCAAGAGCCTTCGTGGCAAACCGCATCCAATGGCATTTGAATTCGAGACGAGATTCAAGGACCAGATTTTCTTTCCAACCGTCCACATCCACGATGGCGAAGTTCACGCGCGAGAGAAGTACGATCACGCGCTGTACTTACAAAACGATCGGTTCGACCCAATCGTTAAAAAGTACTTGAATTCGCACGTGAAAGACAAAAAGACGGGATTTGTACGTTCTAAAAAAACTGCCGGCGAATTCATGAAGGTCGAGAAGTCCGCTGGTTTGATCGATCCCAAGCTATTGGTACACCGGACACGCTTAAAAGGAACACTTCAGAATAAAGACGTATTCACAGCTGTCACTCCGGCTCGCAATCGCAAGCTGTTCGGTGGGTTTGTTTTACCAAGTTCGCTTGCGGGACTGATTGGATGCGCAGGATTGGGCTGGACAATCAATCGTCGAAATCTAATTCGCAAAAATTCGGAAGCGAAGTCCAAAAACGACCTGCTTTAGTTGGACAGGATGAACGATAAAGCGATGGGGTTCACAAAGCCGACCGGCGCCAATGAGACCAGCGAAGACTCACCCAGCTAGGCAAAGCAATGGGGGCAGAGGAATCGAAAGACAGCCAATGCACAATAACATTCCTTTGCCCCCGTTCCTCTGCCTCTCTGTCCACAGGATTGGCCACTTTTTCAAGCCAAGTTGTGTGCTGGAAACCCATAAACTGCGACACGGCGAAAATTCCGGAGGCCTTACGGACAACTGCTCACAATGAAATCGCCTAACTTGAACAGATAACTTGTCCCGTATTCACCTAAATCGATGTATTAAGCGTCTTTACGTGTGGTTAAGATCAGTGGTCCGGCGTTTGTGTTGGCTGGACTCTTATCTAGAGCGTTTTCTTTCATATTGGTATTCAAAGATGAATGTTTCAAAAACAAGGCTTGGTTTTACGTTGGTGGAACTATTGGTTGTCATTGCAATTATCGGGATCTTGGTCGGTCTACTTCTGCCAGCAGTTCAAGCAGCCCGCGAGGCCGCACGGAGGATGAGTTGCAGCAACAACTTCAAGCAGATTGGTCTGGGGATACACAATTACCACAGCGCCTACAAGCAGTTGCCCGGGCATGGTAGTGGAACCGATAATGCCGCTGATCTACCTGCAGACTTTACGAATCGCCGACGATTGAGCGCGTTCGTCGGGCTTACCCCATTCATTGAGCAGCAGGCGGTTTGGGAGCAAATCGTTAATCCGACCCAGGGGTTCCAACCAATGGGGCCGGTACCTTGGGTTGATACTTATACGCCTTGGACAACCACGATTCCCACGCTTCGCTGTCCAAGCGACCCAGGCGAGGGATTGCCAGCGCTTGGTCGTTGTAACTACGCAGCTTGCTTGGGAGATAACATCTATCTTGTCCATTCCGGTGGACGCAATGAAGCTGGAGCGTGGGACTATTTCGATGACACAATGACGGACCCGGAAGAGGCGTTCGACGATGATGACGCTGCGGGAACCCCAGCGGCAGCCGCGATTGCACGGTCTACTAATCGTGGGTTCTTCTGGGTGCGAAATCAGATGAGGTTTCGAGACTGCCTTGATGGCTTGTCGAACACCATCGCGATGGGTGAAATCGCCACCAGCCTTGGCGCGAGAGAAAACAAGGCCAATATGACTGACCAGGGAACGATGTCGATTCTTAGCGATCCAAGCACTTGTGAAAATTCGATTGATCCGACGCGACCTCAGTTCTTTACCGGCAGCCATTTCACTGGATTCACAGGGCGCGGCTTTCGATGGGCCGATTGTGCCCTCTCTTACACGTCTGTTCAGACCATTCTTCCTCCCAACAGTGTCTCTTGTTCATGGGGCTCTGACATCAATCAAGGTGTCTCGTCCGTTGGGAGTCGCCACCAGGGCGGAGCTCATATCTTGATGGGTGATGGATCAGTAACGTTCATCACGGATAGCATTGAAGCTGGATCCAAAACTTCAGCGCCAGCTGGGCCAGGCCAACAGAGCGCTTATGGTCTTTGGGGCGCGCTGGGAACCCGAGCGTCAAAAGAAGTCATCGAAACTGAGCTGTAAAACCGCTGAGGCTAGAGGCAATCAAAGAGGTCAGGGCAATCTGAGTGTCAGGCCTCTTTGTTGCTTTCTTCCTTTGGAAAAGCGAACTCTTAAGCGTCCTCGTGGTCACATCGTCGAATCCAAGTTCAGGCGACGAGCCCGAGTCGCTTTCAATTCTTGGTCACTCAGCGGTTCGTTCACACGCTCGACCCGCCGAGAAGTCGTCGCCTCGGCCATGTCGGAGATCTCCAGGGCAAGACCTCTCGCAATTTGTGCAAAGCTAAGTTTGGTGTAACCCCCAAAGATCTCCTGATGCAAATTGCCAAGTGAGTGGCCGGTAACGTCGTCGGTCGTATTGAGCGCCGCTAGCGTGGTATCAGAAATGGTCGCGGCACTTTGCTGGATCGTCGCGAACTGCTGCAGAATTTTGGCTAACGCTGGGACTTCTTGCAGTTGCTGGAATCGATCGGTGGCATTCTGCCAAAACGGTGTGTCGTAAATCGTGCCGGCCGCATAATGCCACGCGATAAAGATTGACACTTTCAGCAGCGTGTCTTCGTGAATGCGGTTGATACGGTCGATCGCCACTGCGGGCGTCATGCCTTGGGTCAAAAGTTTCTGCCAGTGCATCAGCAACTGCAACTGCAGCGTGATCACACCAATCGCCGTTGCTTCGAGTGGTTCCAGGAACGAAGCACAGTTGCCGATGTGAAAGACTCTGCCATCAAAGACTTCACGACGCACATAATTTGGGAAACTCAGGTTGCGAAACGTGGCGCCGGCGGTCGGCAAGTGCTCACGATTTAGAAACGCGTTAAAGTCATCGCGAACATCAAGCTGATTAGAAATCTGTGAGTTGTAGACGTAGCCGCAAGACGTCTCGTCGGCCAATGGAATCATGAAGATCCATCCCAGTGGCCGAGCGATCGCGCGAGTGATTGTTAGGTCCAAGGTGACCGGAAATTTCGCTACCAAAGCACTGTCCGTCGTGATCCAGTCACAGCGATGAGTTTCCACACTCGGATCCAACCCAAAGCCGCGTGCATCGATAACCAATTCGGCGTCAATCGAATTGCCCGAATCGGTCATCACGACAGAGCCCTCGCCCGATGGCAAAATGGCCTGTACGGATTCGTCGATGTGCTCAAAGGAACTGCGAGAGGCGAGTAACACAGGCAGCCTTGACGCCGAAAAGTGGACCGCTTGTTCAGATCGCGGCAGAAATTCGTGATCGAACACGGCTTTGTGTTTGCCCCAGCCTTCGAAACGCAAGCCGCGTTTTCGAGTGGCTTGGCACTCACGCGCGAGGTCGTCGACCGTAATGCCGACCGAACCGAGCCAGTTCACGAAGTCAGGCGTCGTACCTTCACCAACTCCAATGGTGGCGCGTCGGCTATCGAAAACGTGAATGAGTTCAGCGCTGGGTAGATGCTTGGAAACGTGTGCCAGCGCCATGTGCCCGGCTGTGCCGCCACCAACAATAACAATCCGCATGGCATCCGTCCCAACTTGCAAATCCGACCCGGGAAATGTGATCGCGGTGTCCCCAGCACGCACCCTTGTCGCACCGCCGTTTTCGATGCGTTAGCGTCGCAGAACGACTAGTGCACCGCAATGTGAACTGGGCCTCAGGCCTGACCCCTTTGTTTTCTCGCTAATGCAACCGTGCTCGTACAGACATCGGAACACCCCCATAAAAACCCTTTTTGAACTGAAACGTCCTGTTGATAATTAAGTCGCCAAGATGATAGAACGCAAGTTTCGCGTCTATGTGAATACTCATCGAGTTCTCTTGCACATCGTTCAAGGTGACCTTGCATGTCTGAGTTCCGTCTAGTTTGGGATAAAGGCACCTCGGATGCGCGAAATATACCGCACTAAATTGCCCTCGCTGAAGTTGCTGGTCCGTAGAACTTGTTGGCAACGAGAACTTGAGTTGCATTTTCAATCGAGTCTTCAGGCAAACATATTAGCAAAGCAAGGAAATGTTCTCCGTCGGTTGGCACGCGCATTCCCTCAATGATTGGCGTATGAAATACCTCAATGACAAGATCATTTTCATCAGATACACCATCTGGACACGAACCTCCCTGTGGGCTCCAGGCGACTACCGCGCTTGCCTTTTTAGAAAACCAAAATCTGTCACGACTTGGTGCCGTCTTTTCGCTGCGCATTTGGCTGAATACGACCGCGACCAATCCACACAGCAACAATAGCCCAGAAATCGAATACTGAATCCTTTTAGATCGAAAACGCATTTCATTATTCCGAACGGTGGGTACGGTGACACCAACCGGAGGTTTCCTACGGCCCCTTCCGCCTGAGAAGTTCCTGCATGACTACATCAAAGTCTTGGCTACAACTAAAGGTCCGTTTCTAGTTCTCATCAAAGAGGATCGCGAAATTTCTCGTACATGGCTTTCTGGCACCGAAGCCGAACGCTTACACTCAGATGAACGATAGGAACAGAGTCATAAAGCCGACGGCGCCAATGAGACCAGCGATGACTCACTCGGCTAGGCAAAGGAATGGGGGGCAGAGGAATCGAAGACAGCCAATGCACAAAAACATTCCTTTGCCCCCATTCCTCTGCCTGTCTCCGCTATGTTTGCCGTTCGTGCATTCCAAGCTCCTGAAGTATCGGTGAGTCTCGTTGCTCTCTCTTTTTTCCGTGTCTTCTGTGTTTTCCGTGGTCACATTTTTTATGACCAATACTTCGATTGGTGTCGTGCTTAAACGCAGTCGGACGATCCAGTCAGTTACTCTGCGTCGGCCATGGCGGCTAATTGAACGGTTGCCCTTCCCTGCTCTTTTTCTAGGTAAGCGCGGCCGAACTTGACGTTGACGTGATCCCAGGGCAGTTTGTCCATCAGTTCGTATTTTGTGTGGACTTGCTGTTCTACGTCGATCCCGGCGTCCTGGATTGCTTGCCACCAACGTTCTGGATCCAAGTGCTCGGTCCAGCCGTCCATTCGTGCACCTCGCTCCCAAGCCAATCGAATCGCTTTACCGGTGCGCCGATCGCCGCGACTTAGGACGCCTTCCAAAAGGCTGGTTTCTACATCGTGGCATTTGACGTTGACGCTGCGAATTCTACGTTTGCTCCACAAGTGTTTGTGGGCCCATTTGAAATACTCGCGACGCTGCATTCCGTTCCATTGATACGGCGTGTGAGCTTTGGGGACGAAGTTTGAAACGCTGGCGGTGACGCGAGCGTAGCGTCCGTTGACTTCTTTTCCGACTGTCGCGATCGTTTCGGCCAATTCGATGATGCCGTCCAAGTCGACTTCGCGTTCGCCCGGCAAACCGCACATGAAATACAGTTTGACGCTGTCGAAACCATTCTGAAATGCCGCTCGGCAACCTTCGATCAAATCGCTGTTCTTGATCTTCTTGCGAATCTGTTCTCGCATGTCGTCACGGGCGACTTCGGGTGCCAACGTCATCGATCGACGACGTTCGCTTCCAAGCAACTGTGGTAACGATCTCAACTGATCGTTTACTCGCAAACTTGGCACGCTGATGTTCACACCCAACGGCTTGAACTCTTTGTGCAACGCTTTGACTAGCGGTTCGAAGTGTGGATAGTCGCTGCTGGAGAGCGACAGAATGCTGATTTCGTTGTAGCCCGTGTTTTTGTAACTCTCCACTGCGGCGTTGACCAACGTTTCGACTTCGCGGATTCGCAGCGGTCGCTTGATCACCGTGCTTTGGCAGAACCGGCACAAGTGTGGGCATCCACGCATGATCTCGATCGCGATTCGGTCGTGAACACACTCGATGTAGGGAACAATTGGCGCGGTCGGTAGCGGCATTCCATCGAGGTCTTTGATCACGGCCGGCGCGATCGTGTTGGGAACGTCATCGCGAGTTCGATTGATCGCAGCGATGCGACCGTCGGCGTACTCGGGTTCGTAGAAACGCGGAACGTAGGCATAGTCTAGTGTCTTGGCGATTTCGGCAACCGCGTCTTCGCGTTGTTTGCGACCTAGTTCGCCATCGGCAAACGTTCCGTCTTCGCGGCGGTACTTTTCTTTTAATTCCATCCACAAGTCGCAGATGATTGGCAGGCTTGGTTCGCCATCGCCCAGGATCATGACGTCAAAATAATCGGCCATCGGTTCGGGGTTTTGGCAACAGGGACCACCGGCGATCAAAAGCGGATCGCCGATTGTGCGGTCCACCGACTCCAGTTCAATCCCGCCCAAGTCGATCATGGTCAGCACATTGGGCGAACTGATTTCGTACTGCAGGCTCAAACCGATGATGTCGAATTCGCTCAGCGCTGTGAACGTCTCCAAAGAGTACAGCGGGATATCGTGTTTTCGCAGTTGTTGTTCCATGTCGGGCCATGGAGCGAAAACGCGTTCGCAGCACCAGTCGTCACGACGATTCATCATGCTGTAGAGAACTTGCAAACCATGGTGGCTCATCCCGATCGTGTAGGCATCGGGGAATCCCATACACAGTTTGCCGCGCACGGTTGAGTGGTCTTTGACAACGATATTGCGTTCGCCACCGACGTATTGAGCGGGTGTTTGGACGTGCGGCCAAACGCGGGCTTCGAGTAGTTGACGTCGTTTATGGTTGATCATGTTGGTGTTTTCGCTGGATTGGCGTTCGGTTGAAGCCTGTACTGCATCCTATTGGACGCTAAAGTGTGTTCTGAAACAGCACTTTTGTGCAAGAGAAACCGCAGAAATATCAAAGGTTCAACGTGAGCGAGTTCGAATCGGTCGGAAAAGTAGACGAGTTTGAGGATGGTGTGGGCCGCGCCGTGCCGGTAGATGGCCGCATGGTCGCCGTTTTCCGCAAAGGCGACGATTGGCACGCCATCGACGATCTGTGCCCCCATATGGGTGCATCACTGGCCGAGGGCTTCGTCGAAGAAAATACGGTGACCTGTCCCTGGCATGCTTGGCGATTTTGCATCAAGGACGGCACCTGGGAAGACAACCCAAGAGTCAAGGTCGATTGCTTTGAAGTCAAGGTCGAAGGCGACGAGGTGATGGTGCGCGAGATTGAGAAGGAAGAGGAAGAGTCGAAGGACTAACCAGTCACTTGGCCTCGTGATGTTGCGTTTTTGCTCGACTCTCCTTCACATTACTGTCCCTCCTGGAGAGAGTGTGATTTTTTAGGCCAGAGGCCGACACAGCCTTAGCCCATGGCGTCAGCTGTGTCGGCCTCCGGCCTTTTGTTCTGAATTCGGATTCAATCTGGTGGCTGAAGCCACCAGCCAGGGTTGTGTCGGCCTACGACCTAAAAGATCCCAGCCTCTGGGGAAGAGCCACCTTATTTATCGTCGCGCGTCTTTTGGCCGCTTTTTGGCGAACGACTACTGCCAGGTTTCGCCTGGTTTTAGAACGATTGGTTTTGCTTTTGTTTGGGTTTCGATTTTCTTTGCCCAGGCCTGGGCGTTTTGTTCGATCGGTGGCCACGTGTTGTAGTGCGTTGGTAGCACGACTTTGGGTTCGATTAGGTTGGTCGCCTGGACGCTGTCGTCGACTCCCATTGTGAACAAATCTCCGATGGGTAGCACTGCTATGTCGACACCGTGTGCGTGCAAACGCATATCACTAAACAGTGCGGTGTCTCCGGCGAGATAAATTCGCTTGCCGTCGATCGTCAGAACGAATCCGGCTGGGTCGCCGCCGTAGGTTCCGTCTGGTAACGCGTTGCTGTGTAGCGCTGGAACCATTTTTACATTACCAAACGGCAACTCGGTCGCTCCGCCAAGATTCATGCCCAGCGTTGATTCGACACCATGTTTGTTGGCGAACCAGTTTGCGGTTTCGTAGATCGCTACGATCGTTGCGCTGTGTTTGTTTGCGATTTCAGCCGCATCGGCAACATGATCAAAGTGCCCGTGTGTGATCAAGATATGACTGATCGGATCGAGGGCGTCAGGCTTCACCGGTGCGGTTGGGTTTTCGGTCAAGAATGGGTCAACCAGAATTCGGTGTTCACCCGTTTCGATCAACCAAGTGCTGTGAGAAAGCCAAGTGAGTTTCATGATAAGAGTTTGCTCGTAGAACGGAGTCGAGTCCGATGCCAAAATAAGAAATGAGAAGGTAACGCACTGAAGTCTGTTTGGTTTACCAAGACTCGCCGCGTAGTCGCGCGATTTCCATTGCGTCTTTGTCACCGCGACCGGAGAGACAAACGACTAAGTGTTGATCCTCCGGCATATCGGCGGCCAGTGTCATCGCTTTGGCAATCGCGTGGCTGGATTCCAACGCGGCGATGATGCCTTCTGTTTTGGCCAACTGATCAAACGCCTTCATCGCTGCGTCGTCGCCGCACTCGAGATATTCCACTCGACCGGTGTCTTTCCAGTAGCTGTGTTCTGGTCCGACGCCGGGGTAGTCCAATCCAGCGCTCATCGAATGCACGTCGCAAGTCTGGCCATCGTCGTCTTGCATCACGTAGCTGTAGCTGCCGTGAAGTACTCCTGGGCTGCCGTAGGTCAGTGGCGAAGCGTGATCACCAGCCGTATTTCCTCGTCCGCCCGCTTCGACGCCAACCATTCGTACGCCATCGTCTTCGACAAACGGATAGAACATGCCTGCGGCGTTGGAGCCACCGCCAACACAGGCAACCACACAGTCCGGCAGTCGGTCAAATGTATCAATGCACTGTTCGCGTGTTTCTTGGCCGATGATGGCTTGGAAATCACGAACCATCATCGGGAATGGATGTGGGCCGATCACGCTGCCAATGATGTAGTGAGTGTTTTCGACTGAACTCATCCAGTCCCGCATCGCTTCGTTGACTGCGTCGCGTAAAGTCTTGCTGCCACTTTCGACGGGGCAAATTTCTGCGCCCATCAGTTTCATGCTAAATACGTTTGGTTTTTGTCGGCGAATGTCTTCGCTGCCCATGTAGACCGTGCACGGCAAACCGAAATGCGCACAAGCGGTCGCCGATGCGACGCCGTGTTGACCCGCGCCGGTTTCGGCGATCACACGCGTCTTGCCCATTCGCAATGTCAGTAGCGCTTGGCCAAGTGTGTTGTTGATCTTGTGGGCGCCGGTGTGATTGGTGTCTTCACGTTTGAGCCAAATCTGAGCGCCACCGGCGGCTTGGGTCAAACGTTTGGCGTGATACAGGGCGCTGGGGCGGCCGACGAATGTTTTCAGCAGGCCACGCAATTCGGCTTGGAACTCGGGATCCTTTTTGGCCTTCTCGTATTCTTCGGCTAATTGATCCAGCGCCCGCGTCAGAGTTTCTGGAACAAATCGCCCGCCGAAATCACCAAATCGGCCTCGTTCGTCTGGGACTGCGGTGGTCGCGTTGGATGTAGGTGAAGAACTCATGGATTTGGCACTGGACGATAGGGGCGTGATTCGTTTTGGTTGATTCTCGCTGCCTGCATCGTTGGGGTCAACGTGCTGCATTGACGGAATTTGTGACCGGCGGTCATGGCATTGTTGCTTGGTGGCCAGAGCGCTGAAGATTTTCTCAATCTATTGGGTTGCTTTGCTGTTTACCCCAGCGGCTGATGGCAAATACGATTGCGAACAACTGGGGCGGCCAAAAAAAGATCGGTCCCATGCAGGCTGCAAATGTGCCTTCGTCGCCAACGGTGCCAAACAGAATAAACGCCAAGGTAAACATCGTCGCAAAAAAGGCAAAGACTTGTTTCGAAGCGATGTCGTCGTGTTCGGTCAAACTGACTTGGACGAATATTGAGAAAAGTGACGGCAATGCGAGGTAGAAACAAAACGACGCAAACAAGACGCCGTCTGGCCCGCGATGGTGAACCGACGCGATGATGACTGCAATGCAAGTGGTCAGCAAAAACAGCGAACCAAGGCTGAAGCGGATTTGGCATCCGCTCTTTGTTGGCTGGTTTTGTGGTTGATTGACATCGGTCATAATCGTGACGCACCCGAAGTGAACGAGAATACGAAACCATTATGGCGGACGATCAAGCAACGCAACACGTGATTTTGCTGCATGGATTGGCATCCAGTTCGATTTTGTTCTATCCGATGACAAAACGGTTACGTGAACAAGGTTTTCAAACACGCACGTGGGGCTACTTTAGCTTTCGGGGGTCGATCGAAAAACACGCGGCTCGTTTTGTTCGTTTCTTGAACCAATACCCCTGTGGACCGAACGACACGATTCACTTGGTCGGCCACAGTATGGGATCGATCATCATTCGACGTGCATTGTTGAACTCCGATGTGCCAGCAAACATCGGCCGCTTCGTCATGATCGGGCCACCCAACCAAGGATCCCATGTGGCGACACGATTCGCAAAGTATCTCGGATGGCTATGTCCGGCGCTCAACGAACTGTCTGATCGCGATGGCAGCTACGTACGCTTGCTTGGCGAACCGGAGCGTTGCGAGGTCGGCATCGTCCAAGCGGAAAGAGATTTGGTCGTGCGCGACGAGTACGCAAAGTTGGATGCGGCGACGGAGTCTGTTTGTCTGCCCGGATTGCACACGACGGTGTTGTTTGGCAAAGACGCGGCGGAGAATGTTGGTGCCTACCTTAAAACGGGCGCGTTCATTGCTACTGACGAACGCGCAGCGACTTGATTGGGATGACTGGTTGTGAATTTTTGGTAACCCAACGCGTGAGTTTTGAAGCTGCGCTTTTCTGGTAACCCGAAGCGTTAGCGAGGGACAATCAATCTTGACTCGGTCCCTCGCTAACGCTCTTTGGAGTTGCGCTTTTGTAAAAAAGTATCGAGATTCGATCGATTGGGTGAAACAACCGGAAAACCAGCTGCGTAGCAGCGACAGCATATAGCCCCATGCGTCAGCATGGGGTTAGGCGCTGAACCCACCGATCCTCGTTTTTCTCCGTCCCGATCACCGCCGTAGGCGGTGATCGGGACGGAGAAAAACGAAATGGATTTTGCGTTACGTCAACCTTGGGCTGACGCCCAAGGCTAGGGATGTGTCGCCACTGGCGTGGCTGGTTTTTCAGTGCCGCAATATCGATATTCACACGATGCGCAAACACGCGTTCGCACGCGATTTCTTCGGTAAAACACTCTTCCAACGACGTTTAGCGCAACTTCTAAACTCACGCGTCGGGTTACCAAAAACTCACAGCCTCGCAGCGCGAGCGAGTGAATCCTCGGAATTTGCTGGAGATTCACTTGCTGGCGCTGCGTGCTGGTAAATTCTCTAGCTTCAATCAATGGTTTGCCATGGTCATCCCAGCGACTCTCTTGAGAATAAATATCGCTTTGCGACTGCGTTATCGTGCTTGGACAACTGGACGCCACCAGTGAATTGCAGCAAACTAGGGCCTTGTCGGCTCGCGGCGCGAGTTTGAACGCAGTTTTGAGTCAACAAAGACTCAAGATCATCAATGGGGTTGCAGCTCAATTTCGACTTGGCAACCAGGAGCCGGTTTTTCCGGGAAAGCAAACGTGGCCAAAAAGCAACTGAAACGCAATGACTGGGTGGTCTATCGGAAACAAAAGACCAGTAAGACACCTGGTCCGCGCGCGTCCGACGTACGACCTGCTGGTAAAGGCGATTCGTACAACTACATGGTCGACAAGTACTGGGTCGTCGAAGAAGTACTGGATTCGGGCGAAGTCAAACTTTGCACTCGGCGCGGAAAACGCAATGTCGTTCCAGCGGACGATCCGCAGCTTCGATCAGCCAGCTGGTGGGAACGATTGGTCTATCGCTCGCGGTTCAATTCCATTGACCTTAGCGAAGCGGATGCGGACGGATGAGCATTCCAAGAAGATTCTGAGTCCAACAATAGGAAATTAGGACGCGATGACGACGGTTCAATTGAATGACCTAGGCATATCGGTCAAAAACATTCTGCGAAATTCACCTCCTTCGCAGCTTTACGAAGAAGCGATTCGGCGTGAACCAGGAACGGCCATCTCCGCGCTCGGCGCACTGATCGCTTATTCGGGCACCAAGACTGGCCGTTCACCCAGTGACAAACGCGTCATACAAACCCCCGAAACGCAATCGGATGTTTGGTGGGGGCCCGTCAATATCCCGCTTGATAAACACGGGTTCGAGATCAACCGCGAACGCGCGATCGACTACCTCAATACGCGCGACCGTTTGTATTGCGTCGACGGATACGCTGGCTGGGACCCAAAGTATCAAATCAAAGTTCGTGTTGTTTGCGCGCGGCCGTATCATGCGCTGTTTATGCACAACATGTTGATTCGCCCCACTTCAAAACAGTTGGCGGATTTTGGCGAACCCGATTGCACCATTTTAAACGCGGGCGCTTTTCCGGCTAACCAACACACCGCCGGAATGACGTCCAAAACAAGTGTGGATTTGGATTTGGACGCCAGAGAAGTCGTCATTCTAGGCACGGAATACGCGGGCGAAATGAAAAAGGCCGTATTCACGTTGATGAATTACGTGATGCCCAAACAAGGCGTGCTTTCGATGCACTGCAGCGCGACGGTGGACAGCGAAGACACCAACGCGTCGGTTTTGTTTGGACTATCCGGAACCGGCAAGACGACTTTGTCCGCGGACCCGAACCGTTTGCTGGTCGGCGACGACGAACATTGCTGGAGTGACGATGGCGTGTTTAATATCGAAGGCGGTTGTTATGCAAAAGCGATCTACCTGACCCGAGAAGCCGAGCCGCAGATTTTCGATGCTTTGAAATTCGGCAGCGTACTTGAAAATGTTGTCTACGACGAAGCGGACCATCACGTGGACTTTGGTAACACCACGGTGACCGAAAACACGCGAGGTTCGTATCCGATTGAGTTTATCGACAACTCCGCCATCCCTTGTGTTTCGACGCATCCCAAGAACGTGATTTTCTTGACCTGCGACGCATTCGGTGTTTTGCCGCCGGTATCACGATTGAGCCCCGATCAAGCTGAATATCATTTTATCAGTGGGTACACAGCCAAGGTCGCTGGTACGGAAATGGGCGTAACGGAACCCGAAGCAACTTTTTCACCGTGCTTTGGCGGCCCGTTTCTGGTTTGGCACCCAGCGAAGTACGCGGAACTACTGTCAAAGAAAATCGAAAAGCATCAGGCCAACGTCTGGTTGGTCAACACCGGTTGGACGGGCGGCGCCTACGGTGTTGGTTCACGTTTTAAATTGAACCACACACGCTCAATCATTGACGCCATTCACGCGGACAAATTGCAGAACGCGCCGACAACAAAAGATCCGTTTTTTGGATTCGATGTGGTCACGGCAGTCGATGCGGTACCAAGCGAATTGTTGACGCCAAAAGATACGTGGCAAGACAAAGCAGCGTACGAACAAACGGCACAACGATTAGTCGTGCTCTTTCAAGAGAATTTCAAAACCTACGCCGCAGGGGTTCGCCCAGAAGTACTGGCAGCGGGTCCCATTTCATAAAAACGCAACTTGCGATTTGTCCTACCGCTGCCCATCGGTCAAAACCGCGAACCCTGGCGGTGCTCCATCTGTCCACTGGGCAACGATACGAGTTAAAACTTCATGTTTTTTCTGGGTGCGTTATCCACGCCTGTACGGTAACATTCGTCCTTGCGACCGGACGCACCCGCAAAACCCGAATTCAGCTTGGCCGATACGTCTTGGTCGTTTGAGTTCGTGAACTATACTTAAGGTGAGTCCCCTTTCCATTATTTGCTGATTACGGGCAACCTCACGGAGCACTTTATAGAGCGTGCGAGAAACATATCAAACCAAAGACGATGCGCCCGAACGTAGTATCCTGGCGCGACTCATTCTGCCTGATCATCAAGTCGAATCCGATCCACTGGAAGAACTTCATGGGCTGGCGACCACCGCTGGCACTCAAGTCGTTGGTGAAATGATCCAACGTCGAACCAACGTGGATCACGGCACCTATCTTGGGCGCGGCAAAGTCGAAGAATTGCGACTGCTGGTCGAAAAGCATAAAGCCGACATGGTCATTTTTGACAACGAGCTGAATGCTGGGCAACTGCGCAACCTTGAGAAATCCGTTGGTGTGAAAGTCATCGATCGCACTGAACTCATTTTGGACATTTTCGCCGCTGGTGCGCGTAGCTATGAATCGCGTTTGGCAGTCGAGTTGGCTCAGCTTGAATACTCGCTACCGCGACTCAAACGCATGTGGACTCACCTTTCGCGACAAGCGATGGGTGTAGGCATGCGTGGACCGGGTGAAAAACAGATCGAAGTCGACCGTCGTTTGGCACAACGTCGCATTCACGAACTGAAACAAGATTTGGCCAAAGTCGAACGCCGTCGCGAGCTGCAAGTCGCAGCCCGCAAAGAATCCGCAACGGTATCTCTTGTTGGATACACCAACGCGGGGAAAAGCACTTTGATGAACGCGATGACCAACGCCGACGTCAAAGCCGAAGACAAACTGTTTGCCACTTTGGACACACGAACTCGCCGCTGGCACCTACCGGGCTGGGGAATGGTCCTACTTAGTGACACGGTCGGTTTTATCCGTGACCTGCCCCACTCGTTGGTCGCCAGTTTCAAATCGACGTTGGAAGAAACTCGACAAGCCGAGTTGCTGTTGCATGTTGCCGACGCCAGCAGTCCAAACGTGTTCGAACAGATCAGTGCCGTCTACAAAGTTCTAAAGGAACTTGAGATCGAAGAGAAAGATACGTTGTTGATCTTGAACAAGATCGACGCGATCAAATCGCCCGCGGTTCTGAATCGTGTTCTGGATCGCTATCCAAATGCGATTCCCGTCAGCGCCAAGAGCAACAAAGGGCTGACGATGTTGATCGAAGCGGTTGGCGAGGCGCTCGGACGCGAGTTTCTTGATTTGGAAGTCGACGTGTCGCCTGCGGACGGTCGGCTTTTGGCATACTTGGCTGCCAAAGGCGCCGTGTTGTCACGCGAAGTAAGCGAGGAAGTGATTCGCGTTCACGTGCGAATGCCATCCGGAGCGATGGGTCCGGTTCAAAAAGCCGCTCTTGCCATTCGCCCCGCAAATGGGGAACCCGTTCAAGAACCGGTTGATTTACCCGAACTACCGCCCGTCGATTCTTCTTCAGAAGTCGCCTAACTGGCGGCAACGCAGAAACCGTTGATGTTTGCGCCTGCGATACGCTCGCAGATCTGCTGGACTTCGCCGTCGCGGTACGCCACAAGTGGCTGTTTTCCCCAGATCGGTGCTGGCCACGCAGCATCAGTACTGAATCGGATCACGTGATGCACGTGAAGCTGCGGCGTCATGTTGCCTAGCGCGGCAATGTTCAGCTTTTCGCCCTCAAACATCGACATGATCGCGCGACTAAACTCTCGCGATTCCTGCCAAAGGGAATCATAGTCTGCCTCGCTAAGGTCGCTCGGATCTCGAATTTCTGCTCGTTGCGGCACCAACACGAACCAGGGATAGGATCTGTCGTTGATCAGCAGCACCAAGCACAACGGAAACGTGCCCATCAGAATGCCGTCACGTTGCAAATCGGGATGAAGCTGAAAGTTCGGATCGGGAATGATTGAATCAGGCACGGTGTTTGCGGGATAGTTGGATAGTTCAGTGATAGCTGGCCTACGGATCATCATCTATGTACAACTTATCCGGTGCATCCTCTCTTTCGCAACTATCCACCAAAGGTATCGCGGTACAATGCAACTGAACGACCATCAGTTAAACGAGATTCGTAGTGCCGCCGCGACCAGCAAACTGCAAGCGATCAAGATCTACAAAGAACTAACCGGTGCATCGCTAAGAGAATCGAAGCAGTTTGTCGAATCATTGGGGAATGATAAGCAATCCAATGGCACAAACGACAACGGACTGAGCGACGAAGTGATGGACAAAGTTTTGGACGAACTGTCTGCGGGAAAGAAGGTCGCTGCCATTCGGCTATACCGTAATCACACGGGCAAAACGCTAATCGAATCGAGAGCCTTTATCGAAGATCTAGCCGAGAAATTAGGATTGGACCTACCAGCGGGCGTAGGCTGTGCGTCGGCGGTGTTGATTTTCTTCGTTGTTAGCTACCACGTTCTAGCGCGTGCGCTGGAGTATAGGCTTTAGCCGTCTTTAATAGACAATAGATAGTGCGCGGGCGGCTAAAGCCTGGACTCCAGCGAGATCTTTTAGCGGCGACGTGACCGACAACAAACCACACCGAGCGCCAGAAACAAGATACTGCTAGGCTCTGGTACGGCAGCGGCTGTTGCTGACGTGGTAAGTAAGAGGTTGTCGAGCGTAATCGCTGAATCACCAGCGTTGTCCGTGACGTTCGAAGCAAAATTGAGCTGAATGAAATCAAAGTCGCCCACACCACTCAACGGCCCCGAAAGTCCAGGCCCGTTAAGCCCAGGAGCTTCATCCCCGCCCCAAACGTAATTCGATAGGTCGTAGGTGGCAGTAAAAGTGCCAGCGCCACTCAACGCTACGGCACCGCCCGTTCCACCATTCGGATCGCCGCCGTCAACGATGTTCAAGTCCGCATAATTCGATGTGTCACCCTGGTTTTGAATCGATCCGTTTTGAGCACCGGAGTTATTTAGGAAGTTGTGCGTCGGTGTTGTCGTTGTCACATTGCTAGTCCATCCAGTCAGATGGAAGAAAAGGGTCGCATCGGATCCGACATCATAGTCAAATGTCAGCGTGACAAGGTTGTCCGTAGACGGCAGTGACGAAGTCGAAACCAGTTGTCCAATCGCACCCTCCGATGTGGCTCCCCCGGTTGTGCCTGGATTGGTCAAAGCTCGATTTGTTCCAACCGTATCGAATGTCCAATCCGTCGTCCCGTTGGTAGAGAACCATCCCAAGTCAGCTTGATTCGTTCGAAATCGGTTGTTTTGAGAGAACGTCGATGTGCTGAAGTCATCACTAATGACAACAGCCCCATAGGCACGGTTTTCATCAACAAACATCCCTGTCAAAACGAGTGTCAGAAGGACTACGGTAGACGTGACACAATGGAATTTGGGTACAGAAAAGCGTGGCATTGCTGAACCGATTTATTGAGGAAATAAAGCGAAGCTTAAAGTGCATCGCCATACTAAGGCATAAATCTCGTCGGTCTAGTAGCGCATCGTGTGGTTATTTCACACTACAGGTATCTACTGGACAAGCAGCTAAATCGGCGGAAAGCCTTGTCTGCACGATAGAACGTTTGGTTCAGTCGTTAATCGACGGCAGCCCGTAGAACTTCAGCGCGTTCTTGTACATCAACTTCTCCACAAACTCGCGGCCCTTGGGCGTGTAATAATCGGTGACTATCTTTTTGTAGTCAGCGTATTTTCCGCCGCGTCGCGTTACCGGCCAATTGCTTCCGTAAATCAGTCGGTCCGCGCCAAACGCGTTGGTCAAAACATCCAACGTCGGTTTGTAAAATTCTAGATCCGTTGGTGATGGTTGCTGGTGCGACTGCTGGAAAAGTCCGGATATTTTGCAGTAGACGTTCGAGTGCGCTGCAGCCTTTTTGACACCATCGACCCATTCCGGATCGGCTGGCTGGCCGTTGATATCCGCCCCCGCGACGTGATTGATCAAGATCCTAAGTTTCGGCAATCGCTGCGCGATCATCGCGACATCGTCCAAGCTGAAATTAAACATCAGGACGTCCAACGTTTGGTCCATGTCTGACAGCAGTTCAAGATCGCTCCAAACTTGATCAGTGAAGTAGCCTTCTTTGTCAGTTCGCTCGCGCATCCGAATGCCCACGAAACGTTTGTCTTTGGAGAGCGCTTTCAGATTCTTTGCGAAGTCTGGTTTGCCAATTTCTAAACTGCCAACCAAACCGATGTAACGCTCGGGATTGTTTTTTACCAAATCCAAAACCCACTGATTGTCTCGCAACTGATTGCTCGCTTCGACAATCACGGTCGCTGTGATCGCGTTTTTACCTGCGACCTTGTCAAATTGTTTCGGCAAAATCGGTCGATACAGCACCTTGTCCGATTCAGTTGGCCAAGGAATCTCTCTGGTCGTGTCGTACAAATGAATGTGCGTATCGACGATAGGAATATCAGACAGATCCTGCGCCAAAGTGATTGCGGGAAAAAGCAGGCAGGCGATCAATATCGGTAATCGATTGCAATACATCTCGATGGCTCATTGAAATGAAGAAGCGGTTGCAAAAATTGTTTTAGTTAGTGTAGCTGGACAGCGCCACTTTGTATTGTTTTCTGATCGTACTCGATGACACGGTTTCACTGACGAGTTGGAGTACGAGTACGAGTACGAGTACGAGTACGAGTACGAGAGCCGTGAAACTTGGTTTCTGCAGAACAATCCGCGGTGGCTTAACGGTTTTACTTCCAGTCGAGTCCTTCGGGCAACTTGTTCAGGCTCTTTGCTTCGCCGTCG
>CAZZDZ010000084.1:12986-19109 GCA_964652675.1 uncultured Pirellulaceae bacterium | reverse complement strand
GTACCCAGCAGGCCGCCGCGCAACGAATCTTTCGGAACGGGAACTTTGCGGAACTCAGATCCCTCTACGCCCGCGATTCCGTAGTAACCAGCCAGCAGATCATTGATGACGACAAAGTCCGACTTCAGCAAATTCTTTAACGGCAATTGATGGTCAATCAAATAACGAACCGTCTGAAAAATCTCTTCCCGCGCATTTTCACGCACTGAATTATCGAAATCCTGAAACTGCACTCCGTCAAATTGGAACATCCCTAGTCGGTCCATTTGCAACCACTGGTGTACGAACCTTTCGACAAACTCATCGGCGCGTTCGTCGGCCAGCAACCGAGACGTCTGCGACTTCAGCACAGCGGGATCTGCCAGTTTTCCGGCACGCGCCAATTCCATTAGCTGGTCATCGGCGGGGCTGCTCCAAAGAAAATACGCGAGCCGTGTGGCTAACTCCGGACCCGTCAACGATTCCGAGTCGTCGTTACCGGTTGATTCGACCATGTACAAAAAGCTTGGCGACGAAAGCACAATCGAAAGCGGCCCAACCAGCGATTCGATCGGTTTCAATCCTTTGGCACGATTCGAATCGTAGTGGCCAACCAACCGATCAAGCAATCCTTTGTCGGGTGCGGCTACGCGAAACGCACGCGTCGCGAATCGCCGCAAGACTTCTCTTGCATATTGTTTCTCCGTCCAGTCGTTGGGTTTATCAAACAGGATCCGCTGTCTAATCGTATCGCTTTTGTCGTCAGCAATAGGGCCAACCAATTCGGCCCAGTCAATCCACAAACCCGGTGGCGTCCCCACCCCGTTTTCTTTCCGGTGAATCGTCGCCAAGTTTTTGTCGGCACGATCTTGATGCGAACGCTGATGAATCCAAATTTGTTCTTTGCTGCCGGGCGGATGAACGATCGGAAATTCGATAATTTCGGGTGAATCAAGTGACCCGGTGACTTTGCGCCAACCGAGTCGCTGGCGGCCACTGAACGTTCCCGTTGAAAACTCCAAATAACTCAACCGTTCGGTTGCATCAGGGTAAGCCCCCGCGCGAACTCGAACGATGTACTTTCCTGGTGCGGTGCTGGCCAGCGGTGGCAATTTTACTTTTGTGTAGCCACCTTGTTTGATCGTCATGATCAACGTGACGCCGGTTTTTGTTTCGGGGCGGGCAAGGTAACCTTCCAGCAACGGCAACCACTCCGAGACTTTCTGTTTCTGAACCTGGTACTCGTCCAGAAAACCAAATTCGCTTGGCGGTTTTTCTTCCTGGGCAAAGTACGCAGCGGCTCGCTTTTCGCGATCCTGCAACATCGCGACGGCTTCTGCATAGTGCGGCGTGTATTCTTTTTCGGGTTCTACCCGAACGGTTTTCTGATCCAATTTCTTTTGCGGAAACAACGATAGCTCCAACGACCGACGCGCCGCAGCCAAATATTGCTCGATCTGATCGCTTGACATGAACAACGAAGCGCCTTGCGTGTCGAAGCCTGTTGATTGATCGTTCGGCAAGTTGCTGACATCCGGCCGCACGCCCAACAAAGAATGAATCGTGTTGGAATACTCGCGGCGATTCAGGCGACGCAACGTGATCACGCCGCCGGTGTCGCTCAGGATACTTCTCGCGGCAACCATCTGTTCGGAGAGGTCTTTCAAGAACGATGATTTGTCCGCGTTGCTAATTTGCTTGGCATCCTCAGGTGGCATCTCGCCAGAGTTGATCGCGCCGAGTACTTTCTGCCATCGTTCCGCCGTCGCGATATCTTGGCTAATGGAAAACGAAAGGCTCTCCAGGTCGACGCTACCTTCTTTTGTTTTCGTGTCGTGGCATTCAAAACAATGTTGCTTAAAGAGCGCAAGGTGCTTACCCGGCATCTGTGCCGACTGTTGGTCGGCCGCGTCGACCGTAAATGCAGCAAACAACGTCACTACCGAGACCAACCCAAGACGCAAAGAGCACCAGTCGGTTTGTAACGCCTGACGGAGAGTGAACAAAAGAAGTTCTCTTTGGAGAGGTGAAGGTGGTCGTCAGGTTGACCGCTGACGTGTTGGCCAATTTGGCTCGCCCCATTGTAGTGCAGGGATTTCTCTATTGCTAAAGTTGGTAAATAACCTTGATTACATAAAACGCGTAACGGCTTTTCGGCAGCGCTAGTCGGCTTCCCGTTAGGAAATTGGAAAGGTAGAATACAATCACTATGACAAATCCAAGCAACGAAAAACAACAACGGCAACTTCGTAACCTTGTCGTGATGGCGATGGCCGACGGTGCGATCGGCGAACGCGAAGTCAATTTGGTCGCTGACCGATGTGCAGAACTTGGCTTGAGCGCCAATGATCTTCAAAAAGCAATTGAATTTGGCTTGAGCGACGATGCGGCATTGGAATTGCCCGCCAGCGAGAGCGCTCGTGAAGAACTGATGTGCGACTTGATTCGCATGATGGCTGCTGACGGAAAATTGGAAGAAGGCGAGAAGCGATTGTTCGCGCTCGCTGCGGTCAAAATGGATTTGGAGTCTGACCATTTGGATCGATTGATCGATTCAACACTCAACGGTTAGGATCGCCATCGTGGCTAGAATCCTGATTACCTCTGGACCCACCCGCCAGTATTTGGATCCGGTTCGCTATCTGACCAATGCGTCCAGCGGACGAATGGGCAGCTCGCTGGCAAGTGCCGCACTGAAACTGGGCCACGAAGTTGTCGTGATCAGTGGTCCCGTCACCGTGGAGTATCCCGATGGCGCCGAAGTCATCGATATTTTGACGACGGACGAAATGCTAGAATCCGCACGCGAAGTCTTCCCGAATTGTGATGGCGCGATCGGTGCCGCGGCCCCATGCGATTACATGCCAAGGATGGTGCAGCAGCAAAAAATCGCAAAAACAGGCGGACCATTGGTCTTGGAATTGGTCGAGACGCCAGATGTGGTGGCGATGCTTGGACAAAGCAAGCGAGCTGATCAGTGGGTGGTTGGATTTGCATTGGAAACGAGCGACCGACGTTTTCGGGCGACGGTGAAATTGCTCAAGAAGCATTGTGACTTGATGGTCAGCAATGGCCCCCAGGCGATCGATTCGATGAACAACGAAGTCGAATTGTTGGATTCGATCGGAGAGGTAATCGCGTCGATCGTTGGAGACAAAAGCCATGTTGCCGAAGAATTGCTCCTGCATATTCAACAGCGTTTGATCAAAAAGTAGGGCACCATTGTTTGACGCTAGAGGATTCACTAGCACGCAGCGCCAGCAAGTGAATCTCCTGTAAAAGCCGAGGATTCACTTGCTGGCGCTGCGTGCTGGTATTTCCTCGTTACCTCTGCCGCTCGCTTGTCTTTTCTCGTTCAAGCACAACAATACATCGGGAGCGTCAGGCAGAATGGTTTGAGTTTGACGCGTTGACTACGAAAAAATAGAGAAGGTGATCGGATGGACGCTCGCGGAGTATTGGATCAGTTGTTGCAGTCCGGTAAGTCGATGCTGGACAAGGGGCGTGATGTCGCCGAAGACAAACTAGGTGTCCCCGAAACGGGAGAAAACCGCGACGCAATGGTTTCCGGCTTGGGGAAAGGCGTGATCGCCGGTGGGTTGCTGGCTCTGTTGGTCGGCACTCAACGCGGACGAAACGTGACCGGCAAAGCGATCAAGTACGGCTCCATGGCAGCAGTCGCTGGCGTCGCCTACAAAGCTTACCAATCATGGAATTCTGGTTCAGAAAATGAACAGCCAGGAGGCATAGAGTCAGGGCAAGCGATTACGGATTTGAATGATTCGGCTGGACACGCACGCGGCTTGCTACTGGTTCGCGCGATGATCTCTGCTGCGAATGCCGACGGACACATTGACGAACAAGAACGTGAGACGATTTCCAACAAGCTGTCGGAAATGAATTTGAGCGATGACACGATCGCAATGTTGCAAAGCGAATTAGCTGGACCACTCTCGCCGGAAGACCTAGCAAGCCAAGTCGATTCGATGGCGGCTGCAACCGAAGTCTACATGTTGTCGTCACTGGTCGTGGACGAGGCGAATTCACAAGAACGCGATTTTCTCAGTCGGCTTGCATCGGCACTGAAATTGCCAATCGCGTTGATTTCCAAATTGGAAACAGAAGCGTTCGCGTAAGAATCAGTTCGCCCAAGAATCAACCGTGAGCTGCGCCGATGCTAGACAGTCGGCTGCGGCTGCGGTGCAGGCTTTGGCGGCAAAGGAGCGGTTGCTGGTTTTGCGGCTGCGGGCTTCGTTGCAGGTGGTTTTGCTGCAACTGGTTTCTTAGGTGGTTGGCCTGCAGTTTGGGCAGCCGGTTTTTGGGCCTGCGATTTCGGCGCAACTGGTTTTTTGCCCACTGGTCTCGCGGCGGGCTGCTTTGTTGGTGCTGGTTGTTTCGCGTTTGGCTTTTCTTGCTTGGCGCGAATCTCATCCAAGTAATCACAACCTTTCCAAGTCATCACCAATTGACCTCGGTCGGCCAGCGTCTCTTGTCCCAGCGTGATGAACCCGCCATCGGCAAGGAGATAGAGGTGGTCTACAACCATGTCCCGCTCGTAGCCTTCGATGCTGACGGCGCCTTTGAAGATTCGGCTGCCGTTTTCTTCGACGAATTCCAGTAGTTTGAAGGCAAGTTCTAGGTCGCGACGCATCGATCTTCTTTCGAGTGAGAATTTGCCAGTCCTGACGTGACCGGTCACAAAAAGATTGCTTGCCGATACCATTCTCTCCATCACAGAATCGAATTGGGCCGAGAAAATCGGTTGGTTTTGGGCCGGTTGTAACCATTACGCCGATGGTGGTTCAGCGCCGCCGGATTCTCTTGGGGAAACTCAATTGGGCCAACAGGGGCAGCAATCTGGTTGAGCAGAACGCCGGAAACCACTTTCCTTTTGTGCCAAAATCCCGGTTGTCAAAACGAGCGATAGATCTAGCCGGATTGCGGACAGTTTTTCCACACCGCAAAGTCAACGTCACCATCACGACTGAACCGGTAAAACACAAGACATCGACGCATTTCCTGACTTGCTGCTTCAAGCCGACGGGGTTCGCCGGTAGCCTACTGCGTCTCGAGCAATGACGATCACGTTTTACCCGCGATGGATGCACATGACACCTGACGATTCCCAAGAAGTCCCAGTCGATACCGAAGCCGAAACAGAAACAAAAGGCGCGATGGGCCACGACGAACCTGCCGAAGAAACCGACGCTGATATCCAAGCCGCAAAAGAGGCCTGGGACAGTGACGACGACGCTGCCAGCGAAGCCAGTACGCTGAGTGATGAAGCCGAAGATCAGCTTTCTGATCTTGCCCAGCCATTTGTTGGTCAGTGGAACAACCTGATCAGCACAACCAACTGGGAGAAAGGCCGAATCATTAGCGAATGGCGTGAAGCCTTGATTGAAACGGGCGTCGACGCGACGCAGTATTCCGACGAAGCCTGGGCCCGACGTGTTGGCGGAGTCACGGCGCCGCATGTTGGCCGATTGCGACGTGTCTACGATCGATTCGGATCGACGTTCAAGACGTACGACGATGTTTACTGGAGCCACTTTTTGGCGGCACTGGATTGGGACGACGCTCCGATGTGGCTTGAAGGCGCATCGAAAGAAAACTGGAGCGTTTCGGGGATGCGTGAAAAACGATGGCAAGAAAACGGTGCCGTCGAATCGCAGCGACCCACCAACAGCGAGATTGTCGAAGTCGACTTGGACGAAGACATCACGTTGCCAGCCGAAGGTGGTGGACGAACCAAAGAATACGATGGGGATTCCAGCGGCGTGGCATCTGGGCCGTTGTACGAAGAACCCGATTTTGGTGACGAAGAAGAACTTACCGCCGTTAGCAAACCGACTGACGAGATCAGCAAAGATGACGACGCGCCTGTCGCGGTGGTCCAACCATTCGTCGGGCTACCCGAGTTGCCAGACGATGTTTCCGACGCCATCGAGACGCTAAAACTTTGCGTTCTGCGTCATAAGACCGATGGATGGCGCGATACAAACGTTGACGATATTCAAAAGTATCTTGACGCAATCGGATTGATGATCCGCGCCTAAACCGATGCTAAATGCTGGCAAATGATTCGTGGGTTCTTGTTCAATTGCGGTTGCCAACTGCAATTGATCTTGTGCCTGCGAATCG
>CAZZDZ010000084.1:9275-12886 GCA_964652675.1 uncultured Pirellulaceae bacterium | reverse complement strand
TTTAACTAGCACAAGGATGTGGTGGTCGGTTTTATCATGGCCGAACAACAATACGATAGCGTTCGTCGATATGTGGATATGTGGGCAATGCCCGGTATGCACCCCAGCAACGTTGAATTCTTACAAAAACTGAAAACCGCGGACACGAACCATTTCACCACGCACATGGATTGCGTGGGCACGGTGTCGGAAGAGGACCAAGACTCTGGCAAATGGGTCAAGTCGCACTTGGTTGGAATTCGCACCGACGTTTGGAAACCCGATGACGAGGAACTGGACTGCGCATTGTGCGCGATGCAAGATCGTCGACGATCAGAGCTAAAAAAGACCATCAAAAAGAACGGTCGATTATCCGCAAAACAAAAAGATCGCTTGGAAGAAAAGATCTCCGAAGACGCGATCATGAGCATGAAGTGCGACGAGATCGAGACACGGCGTTTGGTGCTGAAACTTTTCAAAACCACCACCTCACGAACTCGATGGGTCGGCACGATCGAGCAAGTCACGGCGACTGAAGTGCACAATTCGATGGGATCCAAGCGAACTCTGTTGACGATGGCCGTCAATCTGCCGCGAACAAGTTTGGTCACCTACATTCAGCAAAATCACCGGACGTTTCGGATCCCAGCGGTCTTTACCTTTGGGTTCTACGACGACGAAAAAATGTGGAATGCCATGATCCGGCGACAGTGGTTTTCGATCGGAGCCGATTTTGACTTGGAAGTGGACGGCGAAGCGATCGGAGAAGTCGACGGGCGTTTGTGCAGCTTTGGCTACGACAGTTACGTCGAAATCGACTCGCATCCGCTGGCAGAAAACACGCAGTTTGTCGACTTGATGACTCTCTTTTCAGCATCCGTCGGGTATCACCGCGCGATGCGAAGAAGCATCAAAAAACGCATCGAAGCATGCATGTGCGGCGAAAGCCACAAGAGTATTCTGCACGACGAAGAGCTTCGTCTGCGGCACAATGGTCGGGCCGCCGCGTAACTGGCCAGCATTTTTAGCGCTTTGATAGGTGTCGCTACACCAAAGCGGTGATATCCATCGATTGCGACTGCTAAAATGTCCGCTTCTTGGACCACCCGCAGACGCTTCAACGATCGACCAAATCAGATGCACCGAATCGCCAACACAACTGTCCTCGCGTCGATCCTCGTTTTCTGTTTGCCGGTTAGCAATCGTGTGAATGGTCAAGACGTGGGGCCAGAGAAAGGTTCGTTGGTGATCGTCGGTGGCGGCGGAATGGGCAACGATATTCGCGATCGATTCATTGAACTCGCTGGCGGCAAAGAGGCTCGAATTGCCATCGTGCCCACAGCAAGTAGCCGAAATGAAAACCTAGACGGTGCCCTGCGCGAGTGGAAATCTCGCGGCGTTGAAAACGCGTTTCTAGTGCACACTCGGGATCGCGACGAAGCGGACTCGGATGAATTTGTTGAACTGATCGATGGAGCCAGCGGGATCTGGTTCGGCGGCGGTCGGCAATGGCGAATAGCGGATGCCTATTTGGGGACAAAATCAGAGGACGCTTTTCGGCGAGTTCTGGAGCGTGGCGGCGTAATCGGTGGATCTTCTGCAGGTGCGACGATCCAAGGCTCCTATCTTGCCCGAGGCGACACGTCGGGGCCCGACATCATGATGGGTGACCACGAACAAGGCTTGGCGCTGCTAAAGAATACAGCGATTGACCAGCACTTGTTAAAACGCAATCGGCAATTTGATTTATTGGAAATCATTGACGCGCATCCAAAGCTGCTGGGAATCGGTATCGACGAAGGTACCGCGATTGTTGTCCGCGGTGACACATTCACCGTGATGGGTGAATCTTACGTCGCGATCTACGATGCAGATAAAACGACCACGCGCGAACCCTTCTATTTGCTATCTCGGGGGCAACGCTTTGATCTTAAGCAACGACGTGTCCTGTCAAGAACTCGGAGCCGAAGGTAGCGGGGGCAACGTTCTTTCGAAAGCCTTCATTTCTGTAACCAATTGCTAAAACGATACTCATGATGAAACGAAGACTTCTATTTGCGTTGGCGGTGTTGAGCGTCGTAGGATGCAACACTCAGAGCGAACCGAAAACGGCAGAACCGATTGCGAAAGCAAACTCTACTGAGCAAGCTTCAGAGTCGGACGCTGCGATAGACGAAGCTCAGGCGGATGCACCCAGCGAAACCATTTCGACTTCAGAATTGGGATTATCGACTGGGCCACCACCTCCACCGCCTGTGGATTTGGGCACTGATTTGTCGGCCTTCTATGAAGGCGACGAGGAGAAACGACTGCGTCTTGCCGAACTCGTCGAATCGCAAATGCCTCCGAAGCTAGAACTGACGCAATGGATGAACTCCGAATCGCTGTCCATGGCTGACTTGAAAGGAAAAGTTGTTGTCATCGACTTTTGGGCGACGTGGTGCGGACCGTGCATCCAAGCGATCCCGCACAACAATGAAATTGCGCAGAAATATCCCGATGATGTAATCGTGATCGGGATATGTCACCCTGAAGGAAGCGAAAAGATGACCGAGATGGCCAAAGACAAAGGCATCAAGTATCCAATCGCAATCGATAAAGAAGGCAAGATGATTGACGCGTACAAAGTCAACGGATACCCCGATTACTACTTGATCGATCGCGCGGGAAAACTGCGTGTTGCCGATTGCAAGAACAGCTCCGTCGATGAAGCGATCGAAGCTCTTTTGGCCGAAAAGTAATCCAAGGGCCGAAAAGTAATCCAAGGATTTGAACGCTTACTAATTTGGCGGGACCAAATCGATAACATCGTTGGACACTTCGTCCAAGTCGGTTGGGGGAGCGGGAGTGGACTCCGGTGCTGCACTGGGTTCATTCAAAGATCTGGGTTCATCCAAAGAACTGGCCTCGCCTGAAGAACCGAGCTCGCCAACGGAAATGATTCGCGAACCATCGGGGAACACCATTCCCGGCGCAAGCTTGGTGGCCGGGTCCTTGGGGTCTCCTTGCACGACGCGGCCGACCGAATCTCCCATCGCCCGCTGAGTTTCGCCGGCGCTTGGTGGATCGAACTCTTCGGCAACCGCAGGAAGATCTCGCTGTGGTGCATAAGAACTGACGTAGGGATTCGAGGAAGCCGAATCAAAGTTTGGATTGTATCCAGGCGGGGTTACATAAGTTGACCGAGAATACACTTGTGATCCGGCGTAAGGACTGCCGTAAGCGCTGATCGACGAAGACCCGTAGGAGTAACCTCTGTTTGAATAAGTTCCGTATCCACTGTACGGGCTGTATCCGCCGTAGCCACCGTATGGCGAGTAGCCACTGTATCCGCTCAGGCCAAATCCAGTCGTTCCGTAGTAGGATGGTCCACCATAGCCGTAGCCAAAGCTGCCGTATCGGGATGGATAGCTGCTGCCGATCGAAATGCTGAAACCGCCTCGCGAATAGGGACTGCCGTAGTAAGAACTGGAGCCGCGGAAGCTTGATCCACTACGGAAGCTTGACCCACTGCGGTAGCTCGGCGAACTGCGGTAGACCGGGGCACTGCGATAACCAGGGCTGCTGCGATAACTTGATCCACTGCGGTAAAAGGAGGACGACCGTGACGGGCTGACCGATCGGTTAATCGA
>CAZZDZ010000084.1:3140-9175 GCA_964652675.1 uncultured Pirellulaceae bacterium | reverse complement strand
GGACGAGAAAATACAGAACAGAACATCCAAACGACTCCTTCACGACCCATTTTGTATCGTCGTGAGAATTGAGAAAAACGATCCGCCGAAAGGGAAGATCATCAACTTCTATCTTAGGCGCCCAATAGCAGTGAACCAAACACTTGTTGGGAATTGGGCTGTTTAAGTAGCGCTTGAAGTAACAAAGGATCGAAAATGCGGAAAAACGAGGGCTATAACGCGTTTTAGTTATACTGGAGTTGATGAAGATCACACGAAAACGCGTGATTTGCGAGACGAAGCGCGTTGACAATGCGTATGACCTCATGGAACACTCGGTGGATAAATTGTTTACTCACCGGCTCGTTCTTGCCCGAGTCCGACTAAGCTAGCCTTACATGTTCATTCAACGTCGTTTTGTAGCTCTGATTGCACTGGTTGCATTGCTGTTTGGCAATGCTGCGGGATGGGTTCACGTTGGATGCCACCAGCATTGTCATTCCAATGAATGTCACCTCGAATCGGTGCTAAGTGAATCGGGGCTGGGTGAATTGTCGCCAGGCGATTGCTGCGGGGCACATCACCACCACGGCAATCATCAGCACGCAGATCACAACCACGGACCTGATCCTTCGCTACCGCCAGACTTAAATCTTGATTCGCTGGTGGTGACAGACTCTCCAGTGGAATCCGGTGATGCACCGTGTGGCCATGACCCGCACGAGCATGATGAATGCAGCATTTGCCAAGCGTTTTTTGCATCGCGAGATGGAATCGTTTTGCCGATCGAGTTGGCAACGTTTTGGCTGGCCAATGTTTCCACCGATGCGATCGTCATAACCCATGCTTGGTTTGGTTCGGTTGAGCCAAACAGCACCTCTGTCCGTGGTCCTCCCATCGCGTGAGTTTCTTGGGCTGTGCTCGTTGGGCAGCCCAATGTCTTGCTCGCTGGCGCGTTGCGTTTTAGGCAACGTCAAGTTTCATTTCCCTGCGCCCAACACGCAACGGAACGTCGCTTAACGGCAGCAAGTTGTCTCACGTTTGATTTGTACTTTGGGAGTACACACTCATGGCAACCGTCCATGAAAAACCCAAGACGAAAAGTAGGCTGTCGCGAATTCTGACGACCGACTTTTGCCCTTGGGCGAATCGATTTGTTTATTGGTTAAAAGAACCCATCGGTTGGTTCGTCGTCGCCACCAGCATCAGTTGCATCATTGGACTGTACTTTAGTCCGATCGGATGGAGTCTGGCTGCGTCACTGTCCGCGATCATTGCCGTGGGAATGATCTGGCCATTGATCGCCGTCCGCGCGACGCGACTGGAGCTGGCCCCGAGCGCTGATTCGGTCCACGAAGACGATCCGTGTCGCATGGTGGTGCGAGCCCGTAACCGGTTGCCGATTCCATTGTGGGGTTTGGCCGTCGAAGGTTACCTGGACAGCGATCAACTGGTTGACGATGATGATGAATCAGCCGAGCCGCTTCCGACGGTTGGCCTCGCCTCGGTTCCACCGATGTGCCAAGCCGATTATGGCATCGACGTTCACCCCGAACTTCGAGGGCAATACCCACGACAAGTTCCAAGTGTCGCCTGTTCGTTTCCGTTTGGGATTTGGACCGCACGGCGCAAGATCGAAACGGTTGCCCCGCTGATGGTCTGGCCAAAGATCTATTCGTCGCCAGGGCAGACTCGGTTTTCCAATAAAGTCGCTGCGGATTTGGGAGTCGGTTCGCGCAGCGGTCGCGATGGCGATTTTATCGGCGTCCGTGACTACCGCCGTGGTGATTCGGTAAAGCATGTTCATTGGGTGGCGACCGCAAGGACAAATTCGTTGATGGTTACCGAGCGCAGTGCTCCGCAAACGGCGGTCATCGAAGTTCGTCTGGACACGATGATCGGAGACAAAGGCCAGAACGAACTTTCACGTCGCATTCGGATTGCTGCCAGCATCGTGTCCGCGTTGCACAACCAAAACCTGCCGCTGCGTGTTTTTGTCGGTCAAAAATTGATTCGTGTCGATTCACCTCAGTCGTCCAAGGGGCGGTTAGCCTTTCGCAGCTTGCTGGATGAATTGGCGATGATTCCGATCAATGGAACCGATTGCCAAAGTGAAAGTTGTTCCCGGTCAATCGCGTCAATCGAAATCACAAGCGACCAGAGTGGCAGCGTGGTAAACGTTTTCAACCCAGCCGCCTCAGTACGACTTGGCAATGGAAACCGCACTTGGCAAGTCGATGAATACAAAGACCTGTCGGTCGCAATGCACAGTTTCTGGAAGGAGGTTGGGCATGACAACGCTGCAGCTTGACCGACGTCAACGCGAAACGGCCGTGCTTGCGATCATCGCATTGATAACGGTCGTCTACTTGCGCCTTCCGCTCGAACCAGGGCCGATGTTGATGGCCGAAGTGCTTACGATTGCACTTGGTTTTTGCGGATTTGTTTTCGCGCTGTCCAAAAACAATCGTCGAATTTCTGGAGCGTGTTGTGCACTGCTGGTCGCATCGCCGATCATCAACGCGATCGTTTCACGAAAATTCGGATCCCCGATTGCGCTCGAACTGACGGGCTTGATGTTCTTCGGGACGGTTGCCTTGTCGCTGTCGGTGCTAAACCGACGGTTGCGGGCGATGTCGTTGGTCGCATCAGGCTTCCTGGCGTTGTTCGTAACGGTGATTTCCGATAACAATCAGTCGCTTTGGATTGCCATTTTGTGGATGACCGTTTGTGTTTGGCATCTGGTTGCCAATCACTGGGAACGAATCGAATTGTGTGCCGCCGATAACGTTTCGCGCAGCGGCACCATGCGACCGTTGACGGTTGCCATTGCCGTCGTCCTGTTTGTGGCGGGCGGACTGATCGCCAAAGATCGTTTTGGTGAATCAAATCGTTTGCAAGCCGGATTCATGCCCACAAGTGGCGGGTCGGAGTGGTCCGATCCCGCTGCGACGCATGGCATCGGTAGCGGCGATGCAGCGGTCGCAGCAAAAGACCACGCGGAATCCTTTGGCGCCGTCGAAAGCGATCTGTTTTTGGAGTCAACGGATTCGACTTTGTTCGACATGTTCAGCGATTCAATCGGTCAGCCCAAAAAGAAAAACAAGTCGGAACGCCGTCAAGGCATGTCATCCGAAAAAGTCTTGGAAGCTCATAGCAATACCGCACGAAGCGACAAAGGAAGTGCGTCGTTTTCGACCGACCGTGAACCACCCAAAAAGCATCGGCACCTGCAAGATGTCGCCAAGAACGCGCTCGTTCAATGGGAGGGGCCAACTGGGATTCGTTTGGCGATGAATCGTTACGACACGTACGATGGTGTGGATTGGACGAACGAAGCAAGGCAAAGCCAAAGTGAGTTTGTTCGCAAACAGTTTGGCGATCAAGTTTGGTTCTTCGATCGCAACACGGCTTCTAAGATCTTGAAGTCAGAGTCAGACCAAATTGCTCGCGGAAAGTTGAAAATCATCCGATTGGAAACAACTCGCCTAGCCGTGCCAATGATGACCAGCGGTGTTCACATCAAGAAAATCGATCGCCAAGATTTCTTTGGGCTCGATGATGATGGGTCGTTCTTTATGCCGGGGCGAGAAAAAGTTCCGCCGTTGACGGTGATCGATGTTGCCGCCATGCGAGTGCTGGAAGACGAATTGATCAGTTGCGTAAACGACGAAAAGCTGGCAGATCCCTTGCCAACACAGAAAGACATCGATTTGGCGATTTCAGAATTGGTTCAAGCTTGGACCGACGAGGATCAAACGCCGTACGCAAAACTGAAATCCATTGTGCAGCACTTGCGCACTGAATTTACGTTTGATCGTAGTGTGGAGTTTA
This sequence comes from uncultured Pirellulaceae bacterium, assembly GCA_964652675.1. Lineage (GTDB taxonomy): Bacteria > Planctomycetota > Planctomycetia > Pirellulales > Pirellulaceae > K23-9. The sequence continues at coordinate 5,362 of CAZZDZ010000084.1, read as the reverse complement.
CGCCGGACCTGCAAACGAAACAGTTTCTGGAGCAGCGTCGTGGTGGGGATCACCTGTTTGCAACCGTGGCCGCTTTGATGGCTCGGGAAATTGGCTTGCAGTCGCGTTTGGTTACGGGGCTGTACGTCCGACCGTCGGCCGTCGAGATCGCGGCGGGCCACAGCAACGTGCTTCCCGATGACGTTCATACTTGGGTCGAAATTCGCCTCGACCGTGGTCGCTGGTTCGAGATTGAACCGACGCCTACTTACGCCGAACCAGTCTATAAAGCATCGTGGTGGCTGACTTCCAAGCGATTCGCAGCCCAACATTGGGCGACAGCGTTGGTTGTGTTTGGCGTGGTCACTTTCGTTTATGTCACGCGTCTGATTTGGATGGAGTTCCTATTGAAGATGACTTGGTGGGCATCGTTTGTATTGGGCCCGCGTCGACGACTGGCTTTGGCGGTGCGAATCATTGAGATTCGAGCGAAGTTGCTTGGACACTCACGCCCTACCGGTTCTCCTCCGCGCGATTGGTTGCTAAACAATGTGACTGACCAAGAGAAACCTGATTCTCAAGTCAACGTAGTCGTTCGATCGTTTTGCGATTTGGCCGATCGGTTGTACTTTGGAAACTTAGACACTAATTCAGTTAGCCAAGGCCAACTACAAGTTGCCAATGGTCTTGTCGGAGCCTTGCCGATGCGAACACTCAAGAAAACTTTTGCGGAGAACCGCTCATGACCGCAATGATGAATGACCCAAACTCTTTGCCAGGCATCGAATCGTTGCAGCAGCTACGAACATCGCTCAATGGCGTTTTGCTTGGAAAATCCGATCAGATCGAATTGGTGATCGCATGCTTGCTTTCACGCGGCCACTTGTTGTTGGACGATTTGCCGGGAACAGGAAAGACATCGCTGGCCAAAGCGCTATCGCAGTGCTTGGGCGGTCGTTTGGCAAGGATCCAGTGCACGCCGGATTTGCTGCCTACCGACGTGACAGGATTCAATTTGTTCAATCAAAAGACACACGAGTTCGAGTTTCATCCCGGGCCGGTGTTTTCTGACGTTTTACTAGCAGACGAATTGAATCGAACGACGCCGCGAACTCAAAGCGCCCTGCTAGAAGCGATGGCGGAGCGTCAGGTCACCATTGATGCCGTGGCGCACGCTTTGTCCGAGACGTTTTTTGTGATCGCAACGCAAAACCCGATCGATTCGCATGGCGCGTACCCGCTGCCCGAAGCCCAGTTGGATCGCTTTTCAATCAAGATTCAAATCGGTTACCCCGATCGAACGGCTCAGGTTAAAATTTTGGAGGCCGCAGCCCAAGGGATCGATGAATCGCAGGTCACCCAGCCGGTGTTAAGCTTAGAAGAGCTTGTGTCGATGCAAAAAGCGGTGGCAAAGATTTCCGTCAACCAACGCGTGCAAGAGTATATCGTTGATCTGGTGGAAGCCACGCGTAACAATGCATCGATTGAACTGGGAGTCAGTCCTCGAGGCATGTTGCTTTGGCAGAGGATGGCTCAAGCATGGGCGATGCTACAAGGCCGCGATTTTGTTACCCCAAGTGATGTTCTGCAAGTCGCTTACCCGGTTCTGAGTGTGCGATTGCTGGCCACCAATGGCGACGTCGACTCGGCAATCGAACAGACGTTGTCCACCGTTGCGGCACCGGATTACAAGTAATGACAATATCTTTTGCGGTCTATCGGCTGAACTTCGCTCGCAACGCGGCGCTGTTGGCATTGCTGCTGGTCGTGGTTGGTTGTGGTGAAAAAAACGACAAGGCTAGCCTGCATAGTCACGAACATGAAGTTCCCAGGCACACGCCACGATCGCTATCAGATTTGGGTAAAAAGATCCGTGCTCGAGTCGCTTTGCTGGAAAAGTCGCCCAGTGATAACGCTGCGAAATCAGAATTGAATGATCTGATTGCGTGGAGCGCAGAAATTGCCGCTGACACGAACATCAGTGAAGAACGCTGGATGCCGATTTATGAGTTGAGCGAATCGATTCGTATGTCAATCGAGGCGGACACGCAGCAGTGGGGAACACAGCGTTGCGATCAAGCCAAGCAGCTTTGTCAGTTGACCGATGACGCTTGGCAAAGTCTTGCCCCTGAGTTTCGTGTCGAGCGATATTTGGGCCACAGCCACGATGACGACCATTCTCACGATCATGGTGATCATGGGCATTCGCATGGCGGACACGGTCACGACCACGGTGAACATGA
>CAZZDZ010000084.1:0-3040 GCA_964652675.1 uncultured Pirellulaceae bacterium | reverse complement strand
CACAGCGAACATGATCACGGTCACGATGATCACGGCGAGCACGGTCACGCGCATGGCGGGCACGATCACGGTGATCACGGGCACGGCGACGGACACAGCGAACACGGCCACGGCGAGCACGATCACTCACAGGGCGGTCACGCCCACAGCGACGATGATCACAGCGACGACGCCCACAGTGACCATGATCACAGCGAGCATCATCACGCAGCGCATGGTCATTCGCATGACGATCACAGCCACGGCGAGGACAATCACCACGATCATGATCACGATCATGAACCAAAGGAATAAGGGTCATGATGGAATCATTGATGCAAGCGGTCCTTGGCGGGTCAATGCGAGTCTCCGAAGCGATCATGTCTTCGGGGCCAACTCTGTTGGTGGGGTTGTTCATCGCGGCGGTCTTTCGATACTTCCTTGGCACAGAAGGCACGCGTCGCCTGTTTGGTGGCGATTCATTGCGGTCTCTCCCGCAGTCGTGGGCCATCGGAATGTTGCTGCCCGTTTGCAGCATCGGCGTATTGCCTATCTTGCTGGAAATGCGTCGTAGCCGAATCAAAGCGGGCGCGATGTCGGCTTTTGCGCTCTCAGCGCCGCTGTTCAATCCCCTTTCACTGCTATATGGACTGACCCTTTCGCGACCCTACGTCATTGTTATGTTCGCATTTGGGTCGCTGGCGGTTGTCACTCTTGTTGGATTGATTTGGGACACCGTTTCGAAGAACAAATCAGCGGAAGAATTCGTTGACACGAACTTTGTCGGAATCGCCGGCGTTCAACGGTTGATGGCGACTGCAGTTTACATGTCTCGGCAACTTTGCGGACCGGCGGGAATCTGGGCTTTGGTCGGCGCCATGGGAATGTTTGCCTTAGCGGCTTTTTTGCCATGGGGCGCGTTGCAACATGGAGTCAATCGTGACGATTGGTCGGCCCCGGCAAGGATGGCGTTCGTTGCGATTCCTGCGTATGCCACGCCCATGTTGATCATGAGCCAATTAGGAATGATGTTTCAACACGCCAATTCACCCGGCGCGGCATTTGTCCTGTTGGTTCTCGGCGCTGGGATGAACTTCGGTACGATCGGTTGGCTTGGTCGACATTTTGGAATCCGCAGTGTTGTTACTTGGTTTAGCTGTTTACTTTTGATTGTGGTCTCGATTGCTTATGCGATTAACCGACCTTTGATTCCGCCAGGCGTTGATCCGTCAGCCCACACGCACGCTTTTGACCTCTATTCCAACCCGATCCATCACTTGGATTCGGCGTCGGGTAGTTTTGCGTTAGAAAAGATCAAAGAAAAGATTGGTGTCGCAGAGAAGATTACGCTGTGGGTTCTGGGTGTTGGCCTTATTTTGGGAGCTGTGTTTCGCGCGACTGGAATCACGCTGGAAACCCCATGGCGAAAGTCCGAATCGGCTACCCAAGGCAAGTACCAGTATGGCAGATTCGATCGCGGGGTCAGCGAACAGACGGTTGGCGGAACCCTATTAGTAGGATTGTTCGCACTGAGCATTGTCATGTGCTATGCCTACTATCCGTCGGAAGACGAATGTTTGAAAGAGATCAGTCTTATTAAGGCCGAAGCGTTGACTGGCGCGCTCAGCGGCGATACGGAACATGCAATGTTTTGGATTCCACGCTGGGACGAATGGAGCCGCCGATTGGAAGTCGGGACTTTTCTACGCCATGGCAAGGTGACTCCCTATCAACGCATGCAAGGCTATCTGATCCGTAAAAAGCTGGAAGTGCTAGAACACGAACTGGCACATGATCATGATGACCCAGTGATGATTCGGGATGTCGTCGAAGACGTCACCAACACTGATTCGCGCTGGTCCAGAGCGTTTCGCAACCTACCGCCTATCAAAAGTCGATTCAGCAATCACGAACCGGCCGCGACTGATCCCAGCATTGATTCTCAGGGTGAACACGAACACTCTCATGGTCACGGCCACTCTCACGGTCACGGCCACGAACATGGCCACTCTCACGGTCACGACCATCATCATGGACACGCCGAATCGCCGCATGGCGGCAAGATTATCGATCTGGGTCAAAACCAGCACTTGGAAATCATGCCGATTCGTGAAGGCAGCGTGCTGATTTACCCGCTAAAACACACACTTGGTGTTTTTCGCCCCATCAAGAATTCTGACAGTTCCTTGAAAGTTCGATTGCGTCCATCGTCGTCGCCAGATGATCAAGAAACCGAATTGATTCTTGAATTGAACCCGTCCGATTGGTCCTTTCGTGCTTCACTTCCTGATGATCTTTTGTCTTCAGAGAGATTTGAATCGACTGCCGTTTTTGATGACGGTGATGAAAAACTTGAAGCGTCGTTCCCGCTTTCGAACAAGTAAGCTGAATTTCAGGAAATGTAAGTGCTTGCGCCGCAAGTGATGAATCAATTGAGAACGCGTTTCGGTGACCAAAGTTAGTGGCCTGAATGTTCTTTGGCGCTGTGTAACTCTGTGTTGAGAAAATCTGTACAGGGGTGATCCGTACAGTGTCGTGTTGCAACAACGTGTTTTGCCCAACACGCAAATTAAATCTTCCGCGAGCAAATTGCGCAGGTTCCGACCTACGTTGTGTTCTATCTCGCCAAGCTTCTCATGGCCCTCGCATCTTCTGTTCTTGTTGTCACTAAAGGTTGTCATGGTGGAACAGTGATCACTGCGTTTTCGTATACCTGATTCGGGTCGCAAAAATATTTTCGCGTGGCGCTTATACGAATTATTAAATGGGTCACCATAGAGTAAACCGATTGGTTTATCCTTTTTGATCCACTGCCCTGTCAACTTTTATTCGTACGAAGAATCCCGCCTGTGTCCTCAAAACCTGTGTCCTCAAAAAAATCTGCGGCTTCGAAAAAATCATTACGCGCCCGCCGAAAACAACCGAAACGACGACTCGATTCACGTTGGCAGCGAAGTATGTCGCTGGAGACGCTGGAGCAACGTCGATTGTTGGCGTCGGACTTAGTGAGTCTTGCGGATGTTCAAGAGCTGGCCGCAGACGCGCAAGAGATTTGGCGTTC
>CAZZDZ010000083.1:4091-19184 GCA_964652675.1 uncultured Pirellulaceae bacterium | reverse complement strand
GTCGAGGCCCCGTTGGATGTTAGCAGTTTCTTTGGCGATCCGGACTCCAGTGATACGCTGACATTTGATGCCGGTGGAACGCTACCACCGGGCCTGACGATTGATCCAAACACCGGCGTCATTACGGGAACTTACGACGCGGACGCTTCCCAAGGCGGACCGTACAACGTAGTGATCACGGCGACCGACGGAAGCGGTGCGGATGTCGTGCAAGGATTCACTTGGACGGTCACCAACCCAGGCCCCGATGCGATCGACAACGCACAAACCACATCGCAAGGAACGGTTATTACCGGGAATGCGATTTCGGACGACGATGGTGCTGGCGTGGATAGCGATATCGACGGCGACACGATCACGGTCAGCGAAGTAAACGGACAAGCAACCAATTTGTCTACTGTGGTCAACGGAACCAACGGCGGCACGTTCGTGCTGGAAACCGGCGGATCGTACACGTTTGATACCGGCAGCGATTTTGATTTCTTAGCCGCTGGCGAAAGCACGACGACCACGGTTGGCTACACGATCACCGATTCCGAAGGTGGCACGGACACCGCGACCATCACGATTACGATCACGGGCACGAATCAAACGCCAAACACAATCGGTAGCATTCCGCCTCAAACGGGAGTCGACGGCACCGCCGTATCTCCACTGGATATCAGCGTATTCTTTGGCGACATCGACACAAACGACGTTTTGACTTTCGACACCGGATCAACATTGCCACCGGGTTTAACGATCGATTCCGACACAGGAGTCATCACGGGAACTTATGACGCAGACGCGTCGACCGGCGGCCCTTATACCGTCTCCGTGACGGCGCAAGATCCAAGTGGCGCAACCACCACGCAGACGTTCCTGTGGACCGTCACCAACCCAGGACCTAACGCAACCGACCATGCACTGGTCAGTTCGGCAGGCAACACGCTTTCTGGAAACGTCGTGTCTGATGATGATGGCAGCGGTGTGGATAGCGACATCGACGGTGACACAATCGAGGTCACCGAAGTCAACGGGCAAGCCGCCAATCTTGGAACAGTCGTTGCCGGCAGCAACGGCGGTACTTTCACGATCAACGGTAATGGTGACTACACGTTCGACACCGGCAGCGATTTTGACGGCGTTGGCATTGGTCAAACCCAAACGACCACGATCGATTACACGCTTAGCGATGGCGAAGGCGGAACCGATACGGCCACGGTCACGATTGTCGTCAGTGGTATCAACCAAACCCCAACTAACGTTGGCACCATTGGGCCACAATCGGGCGTCGACAGTACTGTGGTTGCACCGCTGGACATCACAGGATTCTTCACTGATACGGATTCCCCCGCAGGCGACACGCTGTCATTCAGCGACGGTGGCACATTGCCACTTGGAATTTCGATTGATCCGGTCACCGGCATTATCAGCGGAACCTACGACGCGGACGCTTCGCAAAGCGGGCCATACACCGTTTCGATCACCGCAACGGACCTCGCCGGTGCAACGACCACTCAAACCTTCCAGTGGACCGTCACCAACCCTGGCCCGGACGCCACCAACAACGACCTTTCGACAACTGAAAACGGATCCGTCTTAAGCGGAAATGTCATCAACGATGATGATGGTAGCGGGATCGATACCGACGTCGATGGCGACACGCTTGTCGTCAGCAATGTTAACGGCAACGCCGCGAACCTAGGCTCGGTTGTCAACGGCACCAACGGCGGAACTTTCTTGATCAACGCCGATGGAACGTACGTGTTCGACACCGGAAGCGATTTTGATTTCCTCAATGCTGGCGAAACGACGACCACGGCGGTCGACTACACCATCAGCGACGGCGAAGGCGGCACGGACTCGGCAACCGTGATCGTCACCGTCACGGGAACCAACGACGCGCCGACACCTCAAGGTGCGATTCCGCCGCAAATCGGAGTCGACAGCACCGTCGAATCACCGCTGGATGTAAGTATTTACTTTGTCGACGTCGACACAACCGACTCGCTCGTGTTCGCCGACGGCGGAACCTTGCCAGCAGGGTTGTCAATCGATCCGAACACCGGTGTCATCACAGGAACTTATGACGCGGACGCATCTCAAAGCGGTCCCTACACGGTTGTGATCACCGCAACCGACACCAATGGATCGTCGACCACGCAAACTTTCCAGTGGCAAGTCAGCAATCCTGCTCCGACGGCCTTGAACGACGATTTCGTCACCGACCAAAACACTGCGATCAGTGGCAATGTCGTGACCGTCGATCCCAACGACGTCGGTACCAACGGAGTCGCTGACCAGGATCCTGATGGCGACGTCCTGACGGTAACCCAAGTCAACGGTGTCGACGCGCAAGTCTCGACTGCCGTAGCGGGCAACGCTGGTGGTGTCTTTGTCGTCAACCCCGACGGCACCTATCAATTCGATCCACAAAACGATTTCAACCAGCTTGCAGTCGGCGAAAGCGCGACAACTCAAGTCACCTATACGATCGATGACGGCAATGGCGGTAGCGACATCGCCACGATCTCCGTCACGGTCAATGGCACCAACGACACGCCGGTCACCAATGGAACGATTCCACCGCAAAGCAGCTTGGACGATGAAACAATCACGCCCGTCGACACCAGTTCGTTCTTTGACGACCCGGACACGAACGACGTATTGACGTTCAGCGATGGTGGAACACTACCGCCGGGATTAACGATCGACCCAACCACCGGCCAAATCACTGGCACGATCGACAACAGTGCTTCAACAACGGGGCCCTACACTGTCGTCATTACTGCCGACGACTCAAACGGCGGCACCACGACTCAAACATTCCAGTGGAACGTCACCAACCCAGGCCCCACGGCAAATGACAACACCGACAGCGTCACCGACGGCGGCCCGAGTACCGCGACCGGTAATGTGATTAGCGATGTCGATGCAGGACTTTTGGATACCGATCCAGACAACGATTCATTGTTGGTCGTTGATGTAAGCGGTACTCCTGTCGTTGGACCGGTCAACGTCACGGGTAGCCATGGAGTCCTGACCGTCAATCCGGATGGTAGCTACACCTACAACTTGGACTCCAATGATCCGGCAGTGATTGCACTGGGCGAAAACGATACGCTGACAGACACGTTTGACTACACGATCAGTGACAACGAAGGCGGAACCGACACCGCGACTTTGTTGATCACGATCAACGGTACCAATGACGCTCCTGTGGCAATCGGCACCATTCCGGATCGTAGCGGAGTCGACGCGAACTCGATTCCGGACGTACCAGTGGCTGGTTTCTTTGGCGATCCCGACGCAGTCGAAACGCTCACATTTAGCGACAACGGAACCCTGCCACCGGGAATCACGATTGACCCAGCCACCGGTGTCATCAGTGGCGCTTACGACAACGACGCATCGGTTAACAGTTCCTATACGGTCGTGATCACAGCAACCGACACAGCAGGTGCAACGACCAGTCAAACCTTTACTTGGTCAGTCGCCAACCCTGGCCCAGTCGCAGTCAACGACAACGCGCAAACGGACCAGAACACTCCGATCGATTTCGGAGTCATTGCACCGAATGATTCCGATCCAGACGGTGACGTCTTGACGATCCAAAGTATCAACGGCGACGTGGCCAACATTGGACAACCGATCACAGGTACCAACGGTGGCCAGTTCATCGTCAACTCCGACGGGACGGCATCGTTTGACCCCGCCGGCGACTTCACAAGCCTCAATGTTGGCGATTCGGTTTCCAGCGAAATCACCTACACGATTACCGACAGCCAAGGTGGCACGTCGACAGCGACCGTAACGGTCGTGGTCAACGGGGTCAACGACGCTCCCGAATCGTTAGGGCTTCCCGACCAAACCGACACCGAAGGCGAACCGATCACGCCGGTCGATATCTCCAATGGATTCACGGATCCAGACACAGGCGACACGCTCACTTTCGATGACAACGGAACGCTTCCGCCAGGATTGACACTGGATCCAAACACGGGAATCGTAACCGGCACGCCAGACGAAGGCACCGCAACCATCGGTACTTTCCCGGTCACGATTACGGCAACCGACACCAACGGTGCCACCGTGACCCAGACATTTGAATGGGAAATCACAGCCACGTTTGTCTTCGACTCGTTCCGCGACCTAAGCGACGGCGACAAAGAAGGCAACGGATTTAATTCATTCGGCTACGGTGCCCAACAGCGCGAACTCCTTTTGTCGGAGCAGATCGAACGTTTAAGCCCCGAGCCGATTCTTGCGGGATACGCGACGCCTGGTTCGGTATTGATTGGACGCATGTATGACTCCAGTGGCAGCATCATCGGCGAAACCAACTTGACCGTCGGACCAAGCGGCAACTGGGTCATGCACTTCTTTGGCACGCAAGAGTCAACGCATACTCGTGTGGTGATCGAGCACGTCGCCACCGAAAACGTCGCTCTGGGCACCACCGCACTGAAGTTGACCGATGACACGTATCGTGCGATGCAGTTGGACGCAAACGCCAAGCCAGCCGTATCCGCATCGTCGATCTTGGACGGCACAGCTAGCAACGTGCTTGATAGTCAAGGCGGCGAGAACATAAACCCACTGGGTCTACTATAAGACGAAACGATGTTACTTAGCACGGGAATTCAACGTATCGGGGAGCGTCTGCTGCCGGGCACCTTCAAGTCAAACGACTTGGACGCCCTGGTGATGGCAGCGCGCGCAGCCGAAACAGAATTCTGCAAACTCAGTGACGAGGAACTTCAAGCGGCGTTTGCCGACGGTCGCCGAACCGGCAGCGAAGATGACAAGGACCCGACCGAAACTCTTGTCCGTGCCGCAGGATTGGGCGCCGCCGCGGTCCAGCGAACGATGGGTTTCAAGATGCACGATGTGCAGATCAAAGGAGCCCTGGCGACCGCACGCGGATCGATCATCGAAATGCAAACCGGTGAAGGCAAGACGGTGGTCAGCGGTTTGGCCGCGGTGATTCGCGCCGCATTGGACACCACCGTCCACGTCGCCACAACGACGGACTACCTGGCCGAGCGAGATCACGAATCGGTGGTCGCGATCTTTGACATCCTGGGAATCCGATCAGCCGTGCTTTCGCACGACGCCAAACCAGAACAGACAAAACGCTTCTATCAATGCGATATCGTCTACGGCCCCGGGTACTTGTTTGGTTTCGATTACCTGCGTGATCAATTGCTTCTGCGCCAAGCCGGAGAATTGACACTTGGCCGCGACGTCCTGGAGCAGATAAACGGCACCGATCTGAGCAACCAACTCGTTCAAACTCAACACAATTGCATCATCGTCGATGAAGCTGACAGTGTTTTGATCGACGAAGCCGCGACGCCACTGATCTTAAGCGGCACCGAATCGTTCAGCGAATCCACCGAAGCGTACCAGCACGCACAAGCTTTGGCTGCTGCATTGGAAGACCCCCAAGAATTCACCATCGATCTTGCCAAACGACAAATCGAACTTACCGATGACGGTGTCGAAAACGTCTACCAAGCACTTCGGGAGATCGGTCGACTGGAACTCAGTCGCCCCTGGACGACTTACGTCCAAAACGCACTCTACGCGGCTCACCTGCTGATTCGCGACGAACACTACGTGGTGCGAGATGACGAAATTTCGCTGGTGGACCAACTCACCGGCCGCATCTTCGATGATCGCACCCTACGCGGCGGCCTACATCAAGCCGTCGAGTGCAAAGAAAAACTGGAGATCAAACCGCCCAACCGATCGATGGCGCGCGTCACTCGGCAACGCTTCTTTCAGATGTACAACACGGTTTGCGGGATGACGGGAACCGCTTCGGGCAGCGAAGAAGAACTCGAGTTCTTTTACGACGCCACGATCGTGCCGCTTCAGCCCAACGTGCCCAGCAAACGCATCGAACTGCCAACTCGTTTCTTTGCAAACTGGGACGCCAAAGTCACCGCCATCGTCGCAGAAGTAAAACGACTCCAGGCCACGCGTCGTCCCGTTCTGATCGGCACACGGACGATTCGCGAAAGCCAACTGATCGACGAAACACTGCAAGCCGATGGGATCCATTGCACGGTGCTAAATGGCGTTCAGGATGCCGACGAAGCAGACATCATTAAAAACGCTGGCAAACCTCAGTCGCTGATGATCGCAACCAACATGGCGGGCCGGGGAACGGACATCAAGTTGACAGCCGAATCACGCGAACTTGGCGGACTGCATGTTTTGGCGACGCAACGCAATTCATCGCACCGAGTCGACCGCCAACTTGCTGGTCGCGCTGCTCGGCAAGGCGACCCGGGGTCATGCCAATTTTTCGTAGCCGCCGACGACGATCTATTTACGCAATACGGACAAAAACTCAGCGAACGAATTCTCACAGCCGCTACACACAGCAACAACGCGAATTGGGGAGAATCGGATCGCGATTTCAGCCAACAGGTCCTTCAGCTCCAACAGGCCATCGAAAGTCACGCCTACGAATCACGCCGCCAACTGGTCCACCATGACAACTGGATGGACCAAATCCGCGAATCCATGGTGGGCAGCTAATGATTATTCAATCGCCGGACCTACTAAGCAGTATTCAGCTAGAGCCCAGCAGCACGAGACAGAATTCCGATCGCGTAGCGCTCGGACACAATCAAACAAAACGCAATCCTCCCAACACGGGAACTTTACAGTGAAAAAGAAAATATTCCGACACAAAGCCATCCTTATCGTTTTAGCGATAACGTTTGCATTAGTGTCAACGACCGCTTCGGGACAAGTCACCCAGAGCTTTACCGAACCGATCAACCAAAGCGATGTGGCCGCATCCGAATCGGGTGTCATTGACAACATCCGCATCGTCGAAGGCCAAGCGGTCAGGGCAGGCGAGATCCTTGCGCAGCTTGATCACGATGCACTCAAGCAAACACTCCGCATCAGCGTTCTGCGCAGCGAATCAAAATCAGAAATCCGCAAAGCCGAATCGACTTTGCGAGCACGCAAAGCGCGGCGCGACACCATTGCACCGATGCTAAAAGCGGGCCATGCCAACCCCACCGAATTCGAAGAAGCGACCGTGGAATACGAAATCGCACTTTCGGACCTCGAAATCGCTCGCGAAAAGATCGCGGAAAACACCCTGGACGTCGACCGGATCAAAGCACAAATCAAGGCTCGCACGATCCACTCGCCAATCGACGGCGTCGTCAGCGAATTGCATTATCGACTGGGCGAATATGTTTCGGGAAACAAGCCCCAATTTGCGACCGTTGTCCAGCTGAATCAGTTGATCGTCCGGTTCTACTTGCTGGAGCCAGACGTGTTGAACTTAAAAATCGGCCAAATCGTTCCGCTCAACCTACGAACTGGCGAACAATTCAGACAAGTCAGCGGCACGATCAAGTTTGTTTCGCCCGTGACCGATCCCGATAGTGGCACGGCACGTGTCGACGTAGTGATCGAAAACGCCCACGGACAATACCGCAGCGGTTCTCCCTGTCATTGGATCGGCTCAGGCTCATCCGTTTCCTCCAACGCATCGCCGCTCTAATACCATGGCGAACTCAAACAACCCCGCGTCCGGCGCACCAGACACCGTCACGACGGACCAGGCAGTAGCAGTCCAGGACAAAGACAGACCGCCAAAGCAAGTGCCGCGGCGTCGAACCGTCGACACCAGGCCGCTGGACCCGTCGTCCATCGATACGGCTGAACTGCACGCAAAGCTGCATCATGTCACGATGTCGCGCGAAGACGAAGCGACCGTCTTGCGCGAGATCCGACGGATTGTGATGCGTTACACCGGCGCGATCGGAGTGGGTCACATCACGACCGACGGCAAGAACAGCGACGGCAGCTTTAAGTGGGACCTGAAACCCGACAACGCCTCTGGCCGGCTTCCGCGTCGCCACGATTTTATCGAAAAGTTCGCTGAATCGTGCAACACGACGATCCAACGCGACTCCATCCAGATGGAGAGTTTTCTTGGCGTGCAATCCATCTACGCGCCAATCAACGGAACCAGCGAAGCGCCCGAAGTCCTGTTGGTGCTGACGCCAGACGCCAACACCACCGGCGCCGTCTTTGTTTTGGAAATCGTCAACGCATACATCGGGCTGTTCCTTAAAACGCGACGCAGTAGCAACAACGACTGGAAACTGGTTTCGCTTGCTGCTTTGATTGAATTGGTATCGCAAATCGAAAGCCAACAAACCATTCAATCGGGTTGCGAAGTTGCCGCCAACGAATTGGTGCGGCATCTGGGTGCCAAGCAAGTCGCAATCGGAATGTTGAACCGTGGCCAGATGACGGTCGAATGTCTAAGCGGCACGCTGCAGTTAGATCCTGCCAGCGAGACCTACCACGGCCTCGAAATGGCACTCAGCGAAAGTGTGCTTCGTGACAGCGTGGGGATCTATCCGCCAGGCGAAAATGACGATGCACACCTACTGGTTGCACACAAACAACTTTGCGGCGACCTGCAAGTTCCCGCCGTGATGACTTCGCCGCTACGGACTCCCGAAGGCGATGTGTTCGGCGCGATCGTGCTGACGGGCGAGTTGGAGCAAATTCAAGGCGATCGACTTCCCAATTTCATCCGCGCCTCTTCACCGCGCATCGCCAGCGCCCTAGAAGTCGTCTCGCGAGCACAAATTGGTCGCTTCCGTCGACTGATCAACGCGATCAAAACAGCGGTTCCGTCCATGCGAGGGTTAACCTGGGCGATGCTTGGGCTGGTATTTGCTGGGATCATGCTCATGCCCGTTCCGTATCGCGTTCGCTGCAACTGCACCACGCAACCCACGTTGCGTCGGTTCGCAGTCGCACCATTCCAAGGGCAAATCGAAAAAGGGTTTGCCAAACCCGGCGACGAAGTACAACCCAATCAGTTGCTGGCCAGAATGGATGGCCGAAGCATTCGGTGGGAATTGGCAAGCGTTTTTGCCGAACAACAACAAGCGGCCAAACAACGCGAGATCGAATTGGCAGATCGTAACGTGACCGCATCGCTGCTGTCGCAACTAGAATCCAACCGACTTGTCGCACGCACCCGATTGCTGGAACACCAACAACAGCAAGTAGAAATCCGCAGCCCCATCAAAGGCGTTGTGCTCTCCGGATCGCTTGAACGAACGCAAGGCGCCGCAGTGGACACCGGTGAAGTCATCTATGAGATCGCGCCGCTAGATCAGATGCGAATCGAAGTTCCCGTGCCCGCCGAAAAAATCACTTATGTGTCGGTTGGCCAAGAAGTCCGCATTTGGATCAACGGCATGTCCGGCAAATCGTTCACCGGTCAGATCGAACGTTTGAACCCACGCAGTGAGCTTCGCGAAGGCAAGAATGTGTTCGTCGCCACTGTCACATTAAACAATGAAAACGATCTACTGCGTCCCGGGATGACGGGCACGATCCGAATCGACGGTGACAAGTATCCGCTGGCCTGGAACCTTTTCCACGGCCCATGGGAATACCTCGTTTCACGACTGACTTGGTGGTAAACCCGATAGGCGTCCACCCAACATCCTTTAACAACAACTTTTCATGTCAAACCCTACCCAAGACGCAACAACGTTCGAGTTGGGCGAAGCGAAATTATCGCTTCGCGACAACCTGCGTTTTAGCGCGCAGCGAGGACGGCATGGGAAAACGTATTTGATCGAAGACCAGTCGACGGGCGATTTCTACCGCGTTGGCGAAGGCGAATATACGTTCGTTTCTTTGCTTGATGGCAAGACAACGCTCGCCTCCGCGCTCGCAACCACCTGCAGCCTAGTGGGTGCCAGCGCTTTCAACGAACAAGATGCCGCCAGTTTGTGCAAATGGTTGGTTGACAGCGGATTGGCACAAACGAGAGCGTCCACGTCTGCCGGCAGAATGAGCAAGCGTCGTGATCAAGCCGTGACCGGCAAAGTCATGCAAGCGTTGAACCCCATTTCGGTTCGAATCCCACTGTTTTGCCCCGATCGAATCGTCGCACGATCAGCCAAGTATCTATCGTGGATCTTTTCACCCATGATGGCCTTTGTCTGGGTATTCACGTGTGCCCTCGCGCTCGTTTCGCTGCTGGCCAGCCAATCGTCTACCAGTCAATACAGTGTCGAAGTATTCAACCGCGACAACATGATTTGGCTAGGCCTGTCGTGGTTGGTGTTAAAACTGATTCACGAGTTTGCCCACGCGTTGGCGTGTCGTCACTACGGCGGTCGCGTCCGTAACTGCGGCATTCTCTTTTTGCTTTTGATTCCATTGCCGTTCGTCGACGTCACCAGCGCCTGGCGTTTTGGCAACAAATTCCATCGCATCATCGTGTCAGCAGCGGGAATGATCGCGGAATTATTCCTCGCCGCGATCGCAACCTTGATCTGGCTGCGCGTCGACGCAGGATTGGTCAGCCAGATTGCTGCCAACGTGATGTTCGCCGCCAGCGTCAACACACTTATCTTTAACGCAAATCCGTTGATGAAATTTGACGGATACCACATGCTGGCCGACTGGTTGGAACTCCCCAACTTGGCCAAGTACGGTAACCAACACGTGATGGGAATCTGCCGCAAGCATTTCTTGGGCCTGCACGCATCGCCGCTACCTTGGGCGGGCACCCGCGGCAGCTTTGTCAAGTTCTATGGGGTCGCGGCATTGGTATGGAAAATCCTGATTTGCGTCTCGTTGGTCCTGGGTGCCGCGAACTTGCTACCAGGCATCGGATTTCTGATCGCATTGAGCGCCACGGTTCTGTGGTTGGCAATCCCCGTCACGAAATTCGCAAAGTACATGATCTGGGGCAGCGAGTTCGAACAACCCAATCGCAAACGTTTCGCTGCCGTCGCGGGCGGCGCATTGTTGGCAGCCATCGTTGCAGGCATTGTGCTACCAAGCCCAACAGTGATCACCGCGCCAATCGTGATTGAGTACGAACCGATGTCGGTCGTTCGCAGCGAATCGATGGGGTTTGTTGAAACCGTCCATGTAGATCCCGATCAAAATGTACGAGCCGGAGAGGTCTTAATCACGCTCCGCAACAAAGAACTTCAAACCCAACTGATCGAGACCATCAGCCGCTTGAAAGAAACTCGCATGGCCGCGGCGGCACAACAAAAGAGTCGCAACATCGCGATGTGGCAAGTCGAACAGCAAAACATCGTGGCTTTGGAAAAACAGCTGGCCGAAACGCAAACCAGCGTCGATCAGTTAACCCTCCGAGCGCCCGTGGACGGACAAGTTCTGATGAACGATCCGCAATCGATTGTTGGGACCTACATTTCACCGGGACAGGAGCTTTTGTCGATTGGCGATCCAACCAACAAAGAAGCGATCGCGTTGGTTTCGCAATCCGACGCGCATCACCTGGAAACCGCAGCGGGCAACGACGTTCAATTGCGAATTTGGGGCCGCAGCGATCGTGCCAATGGAACGGTTCGCGAGATCACGCCAAGAGTACGAACCGATTTGCCACACTTTGCGTTTGCCGGAATGTACGGTGGCCCCCTGACCGTCGTCAATCGCGCCGAGTATCAAGACACCGAAGACAACCCGGTGCCCGAAGACACATCGCAATTGGTTTTGTTAGAACCAAGAATCGCCATGCACATTGCATTGGACAGCGAAACCAGCGAACAACTCTACAGCGGCCAAACCGGCCTAGCGCACCTAAGAATGCGAACCGGTTCACTGGGCCCCTATCTAATCGATCGCGCTTCCGAATGGATCAGCAAGCGAATCCAAGATAATCACGGGCTGTAGTCCAGTGCGTTTCTAGCGCGAGCCAGAAAACTTCAACCCTTGCTCTTCGGCCCAGCGGCGAATGATTCCGATTTCGTTTGCTTTGGGGCGACGATTCGAACGTCCGCGAACTTGCACGACCCGACCGCTCGCTGACGAAACTTCGATCGTCAGAACTTTGCGACAACGATCCATTCCCTTGCGGCGAACGGTCATCGACCAAATTGTCGTTTCGTTCGCCAGGCACTTTCGAGCGTAACTTAGGACGCAGTGCCGCATCGTACGGCCTTCTTCCCGCAAAGCTTGCGCCGATAGTAGCTGGTCAATTTCCCAAACCGAACCGTCCGATACGTCGAAAAACTCAAGCGGCCTAATTGACGGGTGCCGACCCCACTGTTGGCTCAGTGGTACCGTCTCATGCCGCATGCTCGTATGCCAACGACGCATATCCCGCATGATACTGTCCGGCGAACGCCCGTGAGGTGAATAGTTGGTCGAAGCTTGGTTACCTTGCGCCAGTCCAAACTTCGCATGGTGAAAATAGTCGATCAGAGGTCCGAATCGATGTGCATGCAGCATCGGATGATCGACCAACCACTGAATCACACTCAACCAGTACTCGTTGTTTTCCGTGGTTGTTGCAAGTTGCGTGTAAAGTAGGCCGGTAAGCAACCTGTCTGTCCCGCCACAAGCGTGAACTTGTGCGCGACGGATTGCAGACATGATTCCCAAACCCTTGGGGGTCTGGCGAAAGTGGTGCGCCATTTTCTTGGACATTCGAATTGGCAGACTCAGTTTCCGAACGCTGGTACCTCTGGCAAGCTCAATAAACCACTCGTGGCATGGCTGACGAACCAACGGGTCGTTTTCAAACCAGACACAATCCATAAACGCCGGCGTCGGGTACTTGGCAAACAAGTGGCGGCAAAGTGATGCAAACTGTTTGGCGACGTTTTTACTACTTGGTCGCCACGTTTCGATCGGGCGCACCCATCGTGATTCGTAAAGCGACAAAGTTGCCAAAGCTTCTTGATGGCTGTTTGGCAGTTGCCGAAATTCAGGGTACGTAAAGACAGGGACAAGGTACAGCTTTCCACCGTCCAACTGAAATGGCCGCCCTGTTTTAAGTAGTGGGCTGTTTGTTTGGTGCAGCCTTTCCAGGATCCGACGAAAGGCGTTGCGAGTTGGTTCATCAGCCGCACTGGCAATCTTATGTATTCTCGTTGCCCAGGACGAAACTCCGTTTTCGTTTACCGCATTTGAGACGGGAACGGCAAACGCGCTGAAGATCGTCTTGTCAGGCCGCCGCTTTTCTCGCTTAAGTTGTTTGCGTCGAACTTCGATCTTGGCTTGGGAAGCAAAGTACTTTTCTTTGCACCGCTGTTTCCAATTTTTCTTAATCGCAGCGCCAAAACCGTTCTTTTGACACCACTCGATGTATTCGTCCAGCGAGTTTAGTGATAGCGAACGAAGGTGCTCTCGCAGCTCACAGTCTTTGGCGAGCATGGATTGATGAGATTCGGGCTGTGCCCCGAAATTTTGATTGACGGCGGGGCTGTCACCTTTTTCAGATGATTCAGCCACCGATTCTTGAGGTTCAGACGTTGCAGTTGGGATGTTTTGTTGTCTGGTTAGTTCTGTCATGGGTAGTCGTTGCAAACCGAGAAATACGAAGCGAAAAAGTGGCATCGAAAACGCGGGCAACGGTAAATTGGTTTTCTGAGTATCGCACTGATATCTCCTTTTAGTTGAATTTTGCTGACAGATGAACCAACTGGTTCTGTGGCAAGAGCGACGGCTTTAGGGGATGACACGAAAGCGACCGAGAGGTTCGCCGAAAGACACTGACGCGATCGAATCGTCGTGACTTTTTGCAACTGGGTAGATGTCCTGGCAATCCCTCAAACTTCAAGCATTGATTTGCCCCTTGTTTGGTGATGTCGTTTCGTGTTTGGTTTCGTTCGGTATATCATTGATGCCATATCTCTGAACGTCTGCGTTTCACTCCTTCTGATCCCGCCCGCCAGAAACACCGATGACCGACCAAAACGAGCGGAAAAACGAAAGCGATTCGCACTTTGATCACAAGGCAACGACCTTGTTTGCGGATGCTGACTCACGCGAAACGTTCGAGTCGCTTGTCAACTCGCTACCGCTTAACCTGCTGATCAAAGACCGAATCGGGAGACGCGTTTTTGCAAATACGGCTTATCTGAATAAACACAATACAACGCTCAAAGAACTAATCGGCAAGACAGATGAAGATCTCTTTCCATCCGAGATTGCTGCTCAGTACACCGCCGATGACCAGCGGGTGATGCAATCGGGCAAATCACTGCACAGTGTCGAACCGACGGTCGATATTCATGGAAATGTGAGATGGATCGAACGTGTGAAGTGCGCCATTCGCAATCGCGACGGCAAAGTCACCGGTTTGCAATTGATTTTTTGGGACGTCACCGCGCGGATTGATGCCCAACAGGAACTTGGATTCGAACGCCATTTGCTGTCGACGTTGATGCAAAACCTGCCTGATTCGATCTACTTCAAGGATACCGATAGCCGGTTCCTCCGAATCAGTTCGGCGCTCGCCGAAAAGTTTGGCATGAACAGCATCGATGAAGTTGTCGGGAAAACCGACGCGGATATCTTTACCGAAGAACATGCGAAAGCCGCCCGCGACGATGAACTTCAGGTTATCGAAACCGGTGATCCACTCGTCGATGTTGTCGAACGCGAAACATGGCCCGATCGCGACGACACTTGGTGCATGTCAACCAAAATGCCGTTGCGAGACGACGACGGGAACGTGATCGGTACGTTTGGAATCACCCGAGACATCACGGAGCTGATTCATTCTCAAGACGAATTGCGCAAAGCTCGCGATCAAGCCGACAAAGCCAACCAATCCAAAAGTGAATTCTTGGCCAACATGAGCCACGAGATTCGTACGCCGATGAATGCAATCATTGGCATGTCAGAATTGTTGTCGCAATCCAGCCTGACATACGAACAAAGAGAATATGTGTCGATGGTTCGCGAATCAGCCGGCGCGCTGCTACGACTGCTGAACGATATCCTTGATTTTTCCAAAATCGAAGCTCGAAAACTTGAACTGGAAACGGCTCCGTTTTCATTGCGGGACTTGGTCGAAAAAACGGGCCGGACATTGGCGCTACGCGCCTCAGAAAAGGGATTGGAATTGACCTGTCGTGTTGATCCCAGTCTGCCAGACCGTTGGCTGGGAGACAAAGGACGATTGCGACAAGTGTTAATCAATCTGGTCGGCAACGGAATCAAGTTCACCGAATCGGGCGAAGTCAAAATAGAAGTCGTTTGCGACACGATCGCGGAAAACAACGAGGACGAGGCGCCAGCGAACAACACACAAGATCTCGA
>CAZZDZ010000083.1:2500-3991 GCA_964652675.1 uncultured Pirellulaceae bacterium | reverse complement strand
AAACCCAATCCCGATAAACCCGATCCCGATAAACCCGATCCCGATAAACCCTGCGCAAGACTCCGTTTTCTGGTCGAAGACACCGGAATTGGTATCCCCGCCGACAAACTGGCGACGGTACTGGATGCTTTCACACAAGTCGACGCATCGACGACACGACGTTTTGGTGGCACGGGATTGGGGCTCGCAATTTCGCAGCAGTTGGTCGAACTGATGGGAGGAAAACTTGTCATCGAAAGCGAAGTGGACGCTGGCACAAAGTTTTCCTTCGCAATACCACTGCAAAGCGCCCCTCCTGACCGCGATACCATCGAAACACGTTTGCGCGAAATGCGAGAGATGCCGGTTCTGGTCGTCGACGACAACGAAACAAACCGACGGATCCTGAAAGAGATCTTCACCGCTTGGAACATGAAACCGACACTCGCCGAAAGTGGCCCTCAAGCGCTCCAAGCGATCCAGCAGGCCGAGTCCAACGGCACGCCATTTCGACTCGCAGTACTCGATTGCATGATGCCGGACATGGACGGGTTCGAATTGGCAAGAAAAATTCGCGATACGCACGCGCCTCAGCAACTTCAGCTGATCATCTTGTCCTCAGCCGGTCGGCCTGACGATGCATCGCTTTGCACCCAAGTCGGTGTTTCTCGTTACATGACCAAACCGGTCGTTCAATCAGAATTGATGGACACCATTGTCCATGTCATGAATTTGCAGCCTCGCGAATCGGGCAAACCCAATGAAGTTTCAATAAGTGGAACGTCGTTAAGAGTTTTGGTCGCCGAAGACGGGCTTGCGAACCAACATGTTGCCATCGGATTGTTGAAAGCAGCCGGACACAATCCGGCGCTTGCATGTAATGGTGCCGAAGCGATACGACGTTGGGAGTCCGAGCCGTTTGATGTGATTTTGATGGACATGCATATGCCCGAAATGGACGGGTTGGATGCAACACGAATTATCCGTGAACGTGAAACGAAAACGGGAGGTCACATTCCGATCATCGCGTTAACCGCGGCAGCCATGCCCGCCGATGCTGCCGCCTGTCGTGATGCCGGCATGGACGACTATTTGACCAAGCCGATTCGGCCACAGATCTTGCAAGAAATGCTGCAGCAGCACGCAGCCCAATCAAGCGTCCCAGCCCAGCCGCAATCAGCGACAGAAAATCAACCAACTTTTCTCGACGTGGCAGATTTGGATGCCGCTGCCCAGCAAGTCGCTGGTGGGAGGGCCGGACTAGTCAAGTTGGCTCCCATTTTTTCGGCCGAGTGCGAATCGCTTCTTGCGACGATGGAGCAGTCACTGGCCGATCACGACCTCCCGTCGCTCCATCGTGCCGCCCACACCCTAAAAGGTTCTGCCAACCTATTTGCGGCAAAGCGTGTTTCGGACTTGGCGTTCCAAATCGAACAATGTGCCCGAGACGAAGATTCAATGGGGATCGAATCCAAGCTGGCCAAACTGAAAAGCGAAACCGCGCAGTTGCTT
>CAZZDZ010000083.1:0-2400 GCA_964652675.1 uncultured Pirellulaceae bacterium | reverse complement strand
GATCGCCGATTGACGGTAAAACAGTGGGATTGTTTGCGAAACATGCGAAAATTGCGACACAACACCATACAAATTAGCGGAGACGACAATGGACACTGCTGCCAAAGGAAAATGCCCGGTGATGCACACCGGAACGGTCAAAAACCAATCTTGGTGGCCGGAGCAATTGAACCTGAAAATGCTCCATCAGGGCGCCGTAAACCCAAACCCGATGGACGCGGATTTCGATTACGCCGCGGCCTTCAATTCCTTGGACCTGGACCAGGTCATGGAAGACTTAAAAGTTCTGTTGACCGACAGCCAAGATTGGTGGCCCGCCGACTATGGCCACTACGGTCCGTTCATGATTCGCATGGCGTGGCACTCCGCCGGAACGTATCGAGTGCAAGACGGCCGCGGTGGCGCGGGCGCAGGCCAGCAGCGATTTGCTCCACTGAATTCATGGCCAGACAACGGCAACTTGGACAAAGCACGGCGTTTGCTCTGGCCGATCAAGCAAAAGTACGGTGCGAAACTTTCTTGGGCTGACCTGTTGATCCTGGCGGGCAACGCATCGCTAGAATCAATGGGCTTCAAGACGTTTGGATTCGCCGGCGGCCGCGAAGACACTTGGGAACCAGAAGAAGACGTGTATTGGGGCGCCGAGTACGAGTGGCTGGCGACTTCTGACATGGAAAACAGTCGCTACTCGGGCGATCGCGATCTGGACAATCCCTTGGCCGCTGTTCAGATGGGTCTGATCTATGTGAACCCCGAAGGCCCCGATGGAAACCCCGATCCACTTGGCTCCGGTCGTGACATTCGCGAGACATTCGCACGGATGGCAATGAATGACGAAGAGACCGTGGCGTTGGTCGCCGGCGGTCACACGTTCGGAAAAACACACGGCGCGGGCGATGCGGCTCTCGTTGGCGCTGAACCCGAAGCGGCTCCGATCGAAGCACTAGGCCTGGGCTGGTTGTCGACCCACAAATCGGGCAAGGGAATCGACACAATCACCAGTGGCATCGAAGGCGCTTGGACACCAACGCCGACGACTTGGGATATGTCTTACTTTGATGTCCTATTCGGCTACGAATGGGAATTGACCAAAAGCCCTGCCGGCGCCAATCAGTGGCAGCCAAAGGACTTAAAAGAAGAAGACATGGCGCCGACCGCTGACGGCAAAGGCAAGACTCATATCATGATGACCACCGCTGACATGGCGATGCGGATGGATCCGATTTACGAAAAGATCAGTCGTGATTTTCACGCCAACCCGGACAAGTTTGCTGACGCGTTCGCGCGAGCATGGTTCAAGCTGACCCATCGCGACATGGGACCAAAAGTACGCTATCAGGGATCGATGGTGCCTGACGAAGCCTTGATTTGGCAGGATCCGATCCCCGCCCCCGCCAAGGTACCAACCGATGCAGAAATCGCTGCGTTAAAAGAAAAGATCGCCGCGAGCGGTTTGACAGTACAAGAATTGGTGTCGACGGCTTGGGCCTCCGCGTCAACTTTCCGTGGTTCAGACAAGCGCGGCGGAGCAAACGGCGCACGCATCCGATTGGCTCCCATGAAAGATTGGCAAGTCAACCAACCAACACAGCTTGATAAAGTCCTAAAGAAACTCGATTCACTCCGCGGCGATGTCTCAATGGCTGACGCGATTGTCTTGGCCGGCGGCGTGGGCATCGAAACGGCGGCCAGCGCGGCAGGCGTCGAACTGACCGTTCCGTTTACCGGTGGACGTGGCGACGCGACCCAAGAGCAAACCGAAGTGGAGAGTATCAATTGGTTGGAGCCACAAGCCGACGGTTTCCGCAACTATGTCAAAGCGGATGGTTTTGACACGCGAAGTCCCGGCGAAATCTTCGTGGACAAAACGCAGTTGCTGGGCTTGAACGGACCCGAGATGACCGTGTTGGTCGGTGGTCTACGAGCCATGCAATGTGGCAGTCCCGATCATGGAGTGCTGACCGAAAAGCCCGGAGTGTTAACACGTGATTTCTTCACGAACCTATTAGACATGTCGCTTGCGTGGGCACCAAAATCCGACGGTGTTTTCCAAGCCACCGATCGCGCAAGTGGCGCCGCGGTGTGGACCGCGACCGAAGCCGATTTGATCTTCGGCTCCAATTCACAATTGCGTGCTTTCGTCGAATTCTACGGTTCGGACGATGCCGAAGCAAAGTTCTATCAAGACTTTGTCGCGGCATGGACAAAGGTCATGATGCTGGATCGATTCGATTTAGTTTGATTCGTAGACCAGTCATGAACCAACAGCGAAGCTGTTCAACAACATAGCCCGGAGTCGCGCAGCGCACTCCGGGCCCCTATGTCACCGCCAAACGCACAAACCCTGAAAGGGTTTGACAGCCCTCACTCGCATCACACGTCACTCCCTTGAAGGGATTT
>CAZZDZ010000082.1:0-19236 GCA_964652675.1 uncultured Pirellulaceae bacterium | reverse complement strand
CCAAGAAAAGTAATGGCGAGTTTTTTAATCTGCATCGCGTCGATAAATAGCCTCGGATCATTGTTGCGCCGTTTTTCCTGGCACTTTGGCGATTCACCTCCGTATTGTGCTCAACCCATTTGCCCAAGTCGCCATGCGACAACTCGATGACATGTAGCTAACATAAGTGTCTTGGGATTTCGCCCTAATACGCTTGAAAACATCTCCCGGAGTTCGCCATGTTGCGCCGTTCTTGTTTCTGTTTGCCACTAATCTTCGTTTCCGCACTGTCACTTCAGTTGACATCCGACGCAATCGCTCAAGACAAGATCAAAGTCCTGATCATCGATGGCCAAAACAACCACACGGCTTGGCCCAAGACCACGGTGATGATGAAACAGTACTTAGAAGAAACCGATCGCTTTAGTGTCGACGTCCAGCGAACACAGTTCACCTGGAAAGGCGGCAATCTGTTAAAAGAATTCCCGCTTGGCGATGGCAAGACTTACGAAGATCTTAAAAAACCCAAAAGCGATCCGGATTTCAAACCAAAGTTTTCAGACTATCACGTCGTGATCAATAACTTTGGCTACAACGCGGCCCCGTGGCCTGACGAAACCAACAAGGCATTGGAAGACTTCATTTCCGGTGGTGGTGGAATGGTGGTCGTCCACGCAGCCGACAATTCGTTCGGCAAATGGGACGAGTACAACAAGATGATCGGCCTGGGCGGCTGGGGTGGGCGAAATGAAACATCGGGACCGTATATCTACATCGACAAAGACGGCAAGACCGTCCGCGATGAGTCCAAAGGCAGCGGCGGCAATCATGGACCACAGCACGAATACCAAATCGTGATCCGCGATTCTGAACATCCAATCACAAAGGGATTGCCCAAGAGCTGGTTGCACACCAAAGACGAACTGTATCAGTTGCTGCGTGGTCCTGGTGCCAACATGACGATTTTGGCGACCGCATTTGCCGACAAGAAATACAAAGGCACCGATCGCAACGAACCGATGATGATGACGATCGACTACGGCAAGGGACGCGTCTATCACACCCCCATGGGTCACGCGGACTACTCGTGTGAATGCGTTGGCTTCATCACCACGTTGATCCGGGGAACTGAGTGGGCGGCAACGGGCAAAGTCACGATCACGGAAGTGCCAGATGATTTCCCCACCACAGACAAATCCAGCGGACGCAAATTCCAAGTAATGGAAATGGCGAAATAGCTATTTCGTCGAACGAAAAGAAGCTTTGAAATTGGTCGGCTGAACGCAACGCCCCGCCATGATCAGTGTGTCATGGCGTAGGTGACGATGTTGATACCCAGCGGATACGAAACTCGCACACTGTAGGTTTCAAAATATTCTTGGTTGTCACCTTCGCGTTCCCACCCATCACCGATGTCATTGTTGTGGCACATCAATGCCATCAGTCGACCGGCATCATCAAAGTAACCCCAGAAATGCGGACCTTCGTCACCTTCTGGATCACCGTGCCAATATTCAAACGTATGGCCTCGTTGCCATGCGCGGATACTTGGAACCTGAGGTTTGGTCTTTAAGTGGTAAACGATGTGAAAAATTTCGTGGTCGCGAGACAATTCACGTGGTTCGCGATTGGGGAATACCTTTTCCATTTCGCGTTTGACGTGCTCCCATCCCTTGGGAGCCCAAAAGTCATCCGCCATCAGAAAGCCACCGTTGAGCAAATATTTACCGAGCGCTGATGATTCGGCTGGGTCCAGCGACATGCTGTGAACGTTGCTCATATAGATAAACGGATAGTCGAACAGTTTGGGATCGTCCAAATCCAGTACGACGCCGTTGGGATCGACTTTCATCGACGTCAGTTCGTGAAGCCTAGCCGAAAAATTCCAATCGCAATCGGGGAAATCATTCGCCCAGCCACGTCCTGCCGATCCATATCCGCCCACTGAGGTATATCGCGCACGCGCGAACGTGAACACGTCATCGGGAAACCGCGAATCGATTTCCCACATCGGATATTCACTGCGGTCGGGCGTCCCTCTGCCGCCGCGACCGCCACCAAATCTACCGCTTTGCCGCTGCGCCATAAAAGTTTCATCAGCAGCAACCCATTTGCCTGAGACGTCACTCAATGCGCCATCCGTCCCATGATCAGAAACGACCAAGGCAAAAAGCAATGCAATGACGAATGCAAAACGCATCATAAATGAAGCCTCTTTCACTCTTAAAACACCCAGGGTCGGGCTTGCTTAATCGCGATTTCCCCGGTCTTGGTTACTTTGAATTCGATCTCCATTGCGAATTTGTCTTTGTCGCTGACGCCGTACAATCTTGCGAACTTACCGTGAATCTTTGCGAGACATTTACTGAGCTTGTCCAACTGTTTTTGCGACAAAACATGTTCCCCGTTGGGAACTCGATTAGATGTTTGCACAACCTGCTTTTTCTTGCTGTCCCACCAGTCCAACAACACCTCTTCGGGTACCGATAGTTGCTGGGGATTTGTCACCAAGTCTTCGCCGACCTGCGTGTTGATGTAGTAGTTGCCTTTGGTCAGATACAACACATCGTCGGACACCGCGACACCGTTCGCTTTTTCGTCGCTGTAGTTCAAATGCACCAGGATTCCCATCGCCGAAGTAAAGTGATCGATTCGATAAAAATCACGTTCCTCAAAAGCGCGGTAATTCCACAAGCTGGCAAAGACCTGTTTAACCGACTTGCTAAAGTGGCCTTCGTCAGCATGATGCGTACATGAATCGTACAAACCAGCACCGCTGAAACCCGGCAAGTCCTCGTTGTTGGTGCTACTACGGCAGCGAATCGAAGCTCCCGCAGGAAAACCGTTTTGAACCGCCTGCAGTTCCGCCAGCATCCACTGCGGCATTTTCCCTTTCTTGATCAACGCGCGAAACTTCTTCAGCTCTAGTTCTTTTCGCTGGCGATCGCTCTGGAACTCGCTTGACTTCAAAATCGTGCTGGCTTGATCGTAGAACCCGTTGTACTTCATGAATTCGTCGTAAAAGTAAAACGGAATCGCGAAGCCATTGGGGATGGTGCCATCGTCAAAACCGAACGTTCGCATTTCGGCAAGGTTAGCAGCCTTGACTCCGACGCTCTTGGAATCCTGAAACGCAATATCATCCAGGGGTCGAATCTTCTTGACCGATAGATCGCGAATGGGGACCTGTGGTTTGCTCGGTCGCAAATCATCAAAATGCAAACTGGCTTCTTTGGCCGACACCTCGCGAATCACAAATCCTTTGTCCGTCACACGGTAATAGACTTGTTTGCCGATCAGAGGCGCGATTTTTGGATGCTCTGAAGCATTCGTGATGAATGCGTTTGGCACATTGTCTTGGATGGCTCGCAAGTTAACGTGCGACAAAGGCGTCTGGCGAACTTCGGTAATGATTCCCGACACACGCGGCATCTCGTTGGGAAGTGTTTTGTAGATCACGATGTCTTTTGGCGATGGATACTCATCCAACTCCATCACCCTGAGCAAGCCGTAGGAGCCAGACGAATGCAACGGCAAGTATCCGATGTTTTTATAAAACTCGCTTTCTAACGTGACAGGCAGGTTACCTTTGCGATAAAGAGCGGCTTCTTCGTGGAAACGAAATTCCGACCGGGGCCGAGGCGTGTACGTCAGTCGGCCTTTTAAGATCGGTGCTTTTTCTATCAACTTGTCGTACGCCATCTGTACGTCTGCGTAGGCAAAGTTATCGTTCGGCTCGAACTCGAACGTGAACATTCCCGGCTGGCCATTGGGCGCTTTTAACAGAGGCCGATAAACCAGAACGCCACGCATTTGTCCTTCGCCACGTCCGATATTCGCAACGCTCATAAACATCATGTGCGCTCGATGCGTCAGCGTATTGATGAAATAGATGATTGGCTTTTCTGTATGGCAATCCTCTAGCTGAAATTTCACAAACTGCCAGTCGGTCAGGTTCGTGTCGATCATCACCTCGGTGCCCTGGTAGGACAATTTTTCAAAGGTCGCTAGGTCCTTTATCTCTGCAACGCCATCGCGCGGGTTCAATTTTTCTGGAGAGACTCTTGGTCCCGACGGTGCCCCAAAGCCACGACGGCCGTTAAACCCGCCAGGTTGGGCGAGACACTCAAACGCAAACATCTGTGCGCAAAAGATCGCTATCGATGCAATGAAAAATGGTCGTTTCATGTGGTGATTTACCAAAGAGATTTAGTTGGTTTTGCAACAACCCTGCTTTTCAGTCGCCGGTACGAACCAATCCCAACAATTGACAACCGTGAACGTATTTACTGCATCGCGCGGCGCGACGAGCAAGCGGACTGAGCAACCGACGCAATTCCCATTCACTGCCCACCGCCGTCTTGCCCTCCAAAACGGTAAAATCGCCCAGCGTCATCGGGAATCGGGTGTTGATCGTCGGTTTGCAATATTGGTCGTAGTAGGTCAGAGCGTAATCCAAGGTGATCCGGATCAGTGAGTCAGGCGACAAAAAATGCTCGCGTTTATATTGAACGATCGCGACGGGCTCTGGGTATCGATCGAATGGTTCGATAAATCTTTCGGGCAGACAACCGCGAATCGATGCGCGTAACTGGCGATAGTTCAGTTTTTCGATGTCAATTGGCGACGTCAGATGCAGTCGGTGTTTTCCCGTCGTCCGATTGTCGCGCCACTTGATCTCCAAGTACGCCTTTTTCTTGGGACGGAGCGAATCGTACCAACGCAAACGCACTTTTGTTCGCACGCCAAGTCCATCCAAGTTGGCTCGGCACGCCGCGAACACCGCGTTGTCAAAATAAATGCTCCGAACCATCGAAACGGGTTCGTTGTGCTGGACGCGACGACAACGTTGCAGAAGCACTTGCCGCAATTTGTCCGTGTCAGCGGCGTCAAACGTGTACTTCATCTCTTTGCGAACGGCCAAGTCCATTCGCGTCGTACCTTCGTCCCAACTATCAAAGGGAACAACGTCTGGTGCTGTGGCGTTGGCGTTCATTGCAAAGCGACAATCCTAAACGGCCGAGTCCAAGTTAACGTAAGACAATTCGCAATCCGGCAATCGTTCACGTAGCGCGGACAGAATCGCCATCGTGTCCGCGTCGGCTCGACGCCCCAGCGAGACGCGAATCTGTCCTTGGTCACCCTGAATGTCCAAACGCTGCAGCGTGAACTCGCCCGCGATTTCTTCGATGGCTGTCACGGCAGCGTTCTTTTCTCCCGAAAAATACTGCGTCGCGCTTCCGGAAATGGTCAGCAGCAGGTTGCTTTGGCGTTTCAGCTTTCCATCCCAATGCATGATCAAAACGAAAATCGTTGCGACCAAAACTAAACTAATCGCCAACAAAGACAGTTCTGCACCAAGTGATAAACCGATCGCGATACAGAGAAACAGATAGCAGAGTTCTTCTGGTTCCTTAATCGCTGCGCGAAAACGCACGATCGACAGTGCGCCAACCAATCCCAGCGAAAGGGCCAGCGAAGATTTCACGACCATGATCACAGCCGTCGTGATGATGACCAACAGCGGAAAGACCCGCGTGATGCTATCGGTGTCCGATGGCGACGAACTGAATTTTCGATACAGCCAACGGACATACAAAGCCAACGCTCCGCCCAAGATTAAATAGATCGCCAGCGTAATCGCTGATACATCTCCTCCTGACGTGATGGACCCTTCGAACTTATTCCAGGCTTTGACAAATTGGTCCATAAATAGAGACTTCGTGAGAAAGAGATGCGCTGCAAGGTTTTGTAACCCGCCGCGGCTGTTTCAGTTTCGCGAAATCTTAACAAAACAACGCTTTGCTGTGGAATTCTGCTCAATAGCGTCGCCAAATCAAATTACTTGGATTTCGTTCGCTTTTTGACTTCTTCGTCGACCATCTTGCCCGCCTCCTTTAGACGCTCAGGCCAAGTGAACGTCGGCGACTTCGCGGGATCATAGCCCAACATGTGGCCGGTTAGTCGCGTCGTTGGTTTGCTGTAAACCAACTCCGTGTCACCAAAGACTTCTTGGCACAAGTTCGCCAACGCTGGGTCATAGTCTCGTAGTTCTTTTCGAGTGTTGACGTGGTTGTGATCGTGATCGGGCTCGCGGTTGTTGTTAAACCAAGACTGAACTCCTTCTGCCCAATACTCGCGACTGTTCACCGATGCATACTTGGTTTTCCAAAGACCTTGCGACATGGCTCTCTCGTAGGCGGCTTTTAACCTCGTATCGAAAGTTTCGTCAATCGACAGCAGTCCCAGCAAATGAATGTTGTGCGCGAATTCATGAATCAAGATATTCTCGCTGTGATACGGATCGCCTTCGAATGCCAAAACGTTTTCTTCTGCGCACGAACAAACGGGATCGCCGACATTGCCACCCAAGCCGCGCGCACGTTTGTCCCAATAGTCTTTTGGTTTCAATTTCGAATGCTGCGGAATATCGGTGGTAAATTCGTTGTATGCCATCACGATCATACGTGAACCATTGGCGATCATCGCCTCGCGGACATCGGGCCGCTGGGCCAACATCATGTTGACAAGATAAGCGGCTTCTTTCAGAGCATAGTCGTTGACTTTTTCGCTACTGATGATCGGATAACCCGTTGCGCTGACGTGCTTTTTGAAAAAAGGGGGCAACATCAATTCAGCGGGCGGCGGACCCACTTTAAATTTCGCTGTATCGCCGGCGGACTTAGTTTGCTGAGCAAAAGCGGTCGTTGGGATCACGAAAAAAAGAAGTGCAAAACAAATAATCTTTGCCTGTCGGGCCATGCGCTTTCCTGGCGGTTGCTTCGTGGTGTGGGTCGGTCAAACTAGTGCCAAAGCTGGCAGGCAACCTTGATCACTTAAACTTCGCTACGGCCTTTCAATCAAGTTAACCGAAAACGAAAGCCTATATTGTACCTATCTGAAAACAAGATACTGCGAATCGTCACTCTGTGCGCACTCTATTGCGCTCAGGGAATTCCGTGGGGATTCGTCACCGTCACGCTACTGGCTTGGCTGGCCCGCCCGGAGAACAACCTCACCACCGAACAATTGGGGCCGATTATCGCGGTCGCCGCGTTACCTTGGTCATTCAAATTTTTGTGGGGTCCGTTGATGGACCGGTTTTCGATCCCCCGTTGGGGGCGTCGGCGACCATGGATCATTTTGGCCCAAAGCTTGGCAATATCAGTCCTGGCGATGATTTTGCTGTTTGAAGACCTGCCGTCGATGGTCTGGACTGAGCCACCGGCGGATCATTGGTTTTGGAACGTCGCTTATCGACTCGCTCCGGGACCATTGCTGTTGATGATCTTAGTCGCGAACATTTTTGTTTCGCTGCAAGACGTCGCCGTCGACGCGTTGGCTGTCGATTTGTTGGATGAAAAAGAACGCGGCACCGCCAACGGATTGATGTACGGCAGCAGCTACTTTGGCACCGCAGTCGGCGGCGCGGGGCTGGGCTGGGTCGTCGCCCAATACGGAATCAGGGCAGGATTGATCGGGCAAGCCGTTTTGCTGACCCTGATCATGTTGCTGCCAATTTTTGTGCGAGAAAGGCCAAGCGAGCTCGTGGCCGCCGAATCAGCCAACGACGATGCCCCGCAAGAATCGGTCATGCGAAATCTTGTCCGCGCCTTCAGCTTGAGATCCACCATCATTGGCGCCGCAATGGCATTGGGAATTCGAGTTGGCATTGGAGTGCTGAGCGCCGTCTTTGTCGACTACCTCATGAAAGACGCCGGTTGGACCCAACAAGAGTACACGACCTTTGCCGGTGGTTACGCGGTTGGCCTGGGGCTTGTAGGATCGGTTGCGGGCGGTTTCATCGCGGACCGTTTTGGATGTAAATCAATCATTCTGTTGTCTTCTTTCTTGCTTGGTGCACTTTGGATTGGATTTGGAATCGAGACTTCCGCAATCGAATCCAAACGAGCAGTACAAGTGATGTTGCTGGGGCAAGAGCTTTTGCTGGCGATACTTAGCGTCGCACTCTTTTCGTTGTTCATGGGAATTTCCTGGCCCAAGGTCGCTGCAACTCAGTTTACGGCGTACATGGCATTGATGAATTTCTCAACGACGATTGGCAGCTATTTGGCAGGTGCACTGCAGGAATATTCGATTTTTCAAATTTTGATTGTCGCCGGAGTTGCCCAAATACTGCTCAGCCTGCCGGTGCTGTTGATCAACCCACAACAAACACGACAAGTTTTAGGAGACGATTGAGTGAATCGCGAAGTTCATTTTCAGAACGATTTTGATGCCGCAGAATTTTCACGCCGCTGTCAGCACGTGATGGATTCCATCGGCGATGCCGTTGCCGTGCTCCAAGGTTCGCCAGCGACCGGTGCGTTTGATCTGTTTCGTCAACACAACGATTTTTATTACCTGTGCGGTGTCGAAGTCCCCCATGCCTATCTGTTGATCGACGCAAAAGCACGAAAGACCACTCTCTACTTGCCACCACGCGATGAAAAACACGAACGCAGTGAAGGGGCGATTTTGTCCAGCGACGACGTCGAACTTGGTCGGCAGTTAACCGGTGTAGATAACGTTTGCGTGCATGATGCCTTGGCAGACGACATCGCGGACGCAAAAGTGATTTTCCTATTGGGATCCGAACCCGAAGGCCGGCAGACTTGCCAGGACGTGTTGCTTCACGCGAGAAGTTCGATCAACCAGGATCCTTGGGATCAATCGCCAACGCCAGGCGACCGATTCCAAGCCAAACTTAGTGCGGCCGCACCCCAAGCAACGTTTCGTGATCTGTCTCCGCTACTGCATGAAATGCGATTGATTAAGTCGCCAAGCGAAATCGAACTGATGCGTCGCGCCGGCAAGCTAACAGGCCTGGCGGTTGTCGAAGCCATGAAATGCACAAGAGCGGGATTGTTCGAGTTTCATTTGGGTGCTCAAGCGGACTTGATTTACTTGGCCAACGGTGCGAAGGGAGCCGGCTACCGCCCGATCATTGCCTGTGGCGAAAACATTTTTAAT
Source organism: uncultured Pirellulaceae bacterium (assembly GCA_964652675.1). Lineage (GTDB taxonomy): Bacteria > Planctomycetota > Planctomycetia > Pirellulales > Pirellulaceae > K23-9. Next base: position 10,284 of record CAZZDZ010000082.1, on the reverse strand, counting down.
GCGCATTACTTTCGCAATGACTGTCCCTTGGTTGACGGCAAATTGGTGTTGATGGACTATGCCCCCGATGTTGGCAACTACACCAGCGACATTGGACGCATGTGGCCAGTCAATGGGCGGTACAGTGACGTACAACGAGAACTTTACGGGTTCGTTGTCCAGTATCACAAAATCCTGTTGCGGTTGATTCGTCCTGGTTTGACAACGGATCAGATTTATCGCGCGGCGGAAACCGAAGCGACGCCGATCGTGGAATCGACGAATTGGTCCAAACCGATTTATCGGAAAGCTGCTCAAGATGTTTTGACCTACGACCGACATCTAACGCACCCCGTGGGAATGGCAGTCCACGATGTCGGAGAGTATCGGGATCGGCCCATGCAAAGCGGTGTCGTGTTGGCACTCGATCCGCAAATGTGGGTGCCCGATGAACAGCTTTATATCCGAGTCGAGGACACCGTTGTCATTACCGAAACGGGCGTTGAGAATCTGACAGACGCGGCACCACTGGAACTGGATGACGTCGAACAAATCATGAATGAACCGGGTGTGTACGAATTGCGTCCGCAGTTACTGGTTTCGTAGGGCAGGTCAACACGACCTTACCTGGATAAGAAGCTCGGTACACGCCGACCGGATTCTTTCGTAAACTGGTGTCAATCAAAACCCTCTCCATCACGTCTTTTACGAGAACCCGCCATGCGTTTTGTTCGGCTTAGTGTCGTCGCATCTATATGTCTTGCAGCCGTGCTGTTCACTGGCTTGAAAGTTGGTGACCCGCCTGGTGTCCAAATGAAATCTTTTGCGGATTCATTCCTCGGGAGCTTGGACGAAGACCAAAAAAAGAAAGCAACGCTGCCGTACGATTCGGAAAAGCGAACCGATTGGCATTTCATTCCCAAAGATGTACGCAAGGGTTTGGCGATGCGTGACATGAACGACGCACAGCAAACCGCTGCGTTGCGACTGTTGCGTGCGGCGCTCAGCGAATCGGGTTACGACAAAGCCAGCAAAATCATGTTGCTTGAAGGCGTGATTCGTGAATTAGAAGGCGAGAAACGTCGCTTTGAACGTGACCCGCAGAAATACTTTGTGACGGTGTTTGGAACTCCCAGTGATACCGACCCATGGGCGTTAAGTATCGAAGGCCATCACTTGTCGCTGAATTTCAGTTTTCGTGACGGCAAAGTTTCCGACAGCACACCTCAGTTCTTTGCCGCCAACCCAGCCGTGATCAAAGGCGAATCCAGCGGTCCGCTGGGCAAAGGAACACGCGTTTTGAGAACCGAAGAGCAACTTGCGTTCAATTTGATCAAAGCACTAGGCGATGAGAACAAAGAGAAAGCCATTCTCGCCGACAAAGCTCCCAAGGAATTGCGTTTCGCTGGCGAAGCTCAGGTGAAAGTTGGCGAACCCGAAGGCGTCAAGCTTGGGGATCTGTCCGAGAACAATCAGAAACTCCTCAAACGCTTGATCCGCGCCTACACTGATGCGGTGCCAGAAGAGCTAGCCAAGAAACGCCGTGGCTTGATCAACAAAGCGGGTTGGGAAAACGTCCACTTTGCATGGTCCGGTGCGACCAAGCCGGGCATTGGCCATTACTACCGAATTCGCGGCGAGAGTTTCTTGATCGAATTCGTTAACCGACAAGCGGACGCCGCAGGCAATCCTGCCAACCACATCCATTGCGTGTGGCGAGACATCACCGGCGACTTTGATTTGCCAAACGATCAGTAGAAAAACCGATGCTTCAATGGCTCAAAGAGATACGCAAGCGCTGGGCCAATTGGGTTGGCGACCGCGACATGGAAAGAGCCATGCGTCAGTTTTTGACCGACAACGGCTACTACGGCAACACCGCCAAGTTTCGCAACGTGCGGTTGGTTGCCGTTCAGCGGCCCGGGTGGCGACAAGTTTTCCGATTTGATTCGACAGCACGGGTTCGCCCCGAAGAAATTGACGACGAGGCTCCCGATCCTCCAGCGGAATATCGCGAACTTTATGGGTTGGTTCAAATCGACGCCCGAAAAGACCTGCAGCGGGTCCGTGCTTTTGAATCACCCGATGAACGTATCGAATTGTTCGCTATCTGGAGCGAAGACCTGATTTGCTTGCGAGGCGCCCATGGACTTTCGAAGTGACATTTGCGGGGATGTTGCCCAAGCCCAGCCAGTAAAACGTTAAACTAAATCACAGCGGCGTTTTCGGCTAAACGAACGAACACAATCTAAAATCACCGCGGACTTCGGTCCGTTTCTCTGATCGACGGAATCGAGATGCAAAGCGTTTACTTTCGGGGTTCTTCCCTCAGCCTCTTAGTCGCCCTGGCAATGTTGTTTGTCTCGCCGGTTATCGGACAAGACAAGCCTGACGTGGCAGATCCGCCAGACATCGTTGTCAAGCCAGTCACCAAGAAGACCAATGAGAATCCACATGCGGATCCACACGCTCAGCTTTCAGATGAAGACAAAGCGAAGGTCGCGGCGGAAAAAGAGAAAGCTGCCGCAGAAGCTGCCAAGAAGGAATCAGAGCTGATCACCAGTGCGAAGCGTTTGACGTTTGAAGGGCGGCGTGCGGGAGAAGGATATTTCAGCGCTGACGGTCGCCGGATGGTTTTCCAAAGCGAACGAGATGACGCCAACCCGTTTTATCAAATCTACCTCACTGATTTAGAAACCGGTGACATCGAAAAAGTCTCTCCTGGGCACGGCAAAACCACTTGCGCGTGGATCCACCCCACCGAAGATCGGATTTTGTTCGCCAGCACACAACACGATCCCTATGCGACGTCAAAACAGGCCGAAGAAATCGAATTGCGAAAATCCGGCAAACAACGCCGCTACTCGTGGGACTACGACAAAACTTATGACCTGTTCGAACGAACGCCATCGGGCGAATACAAACAACTGACCAGCGAAATGGGTTATGACGCCGAAGGCAGCTACAGTCCCGATGGAACACAAATTGTTTTCGCGTCTAACCGACAAGCTTTCTCGCGAGATCTAACGGAACGCGAAAAAGAGCTGTTCAAAATCGATCCTTCTTTCATGATCGACATCTACATCATGAATGCGGACGGCACCAATGTGCGACGCTTGACGGATGTATCTGGCTACGATGGCGGGCCTTTCTTTTCCCCCGACGGCAAACGAATTTGCTGGCGACGGTTTGCCGAAAACGGTGCCACTGCCGAAATCTACACCATGAACATCGACGGCAGCGATGTAAAGCGATTGACCGAGATCAACGCGATGAGTTGGGCTCCGTTTTATCATCCCAGCGGCGACTATTTGATCTTCACCACCAACAAACACGGTTTCGCCAACTTTGAACTTTACTGCGTTCGCGCCGATGGCGCTGGCACTCCCCAACGGGTGACTCACACCGCCGGTTTTGATGGCCTGCCCGTGTTCTTGCCAGACGGCAAACGGCTTTCATGGACCAGCAACCGTTTGAAAAAACAGTCGCAGATTTTCATAGGCGATTGGAACGATGGCGAAATTCGTCGCCGACTTGGGCTGTCCGATCAATCACCAAATGATTCGCAGGATCGTGACGCCGCGATCGCTGCGGCGAGTGCCTCGGTTCCAGATTTTTCTCCCGTCGACATCATGCGACATGTTGATTACCTAACGCGCCCCGAACTGGGCGGTCGACTAACCGGCACCGAAGGCGAAAAGAAAGCGACCGCATACGTTGCCGCGTATCTGGAAAGCTTGGGATTTGAACCGGCTGGCGAGGACGGAACGTTCTACCATTCGTTTGACTTCCCGGCCGGATCCACTTTGACGGATACGAACCAACTGATGATCGGCGACGAAACGTTGAAACTGAACGAAGACTGGCGTCCCATGTCGTTCTCGCGTAACGGCAAAATCGAACCGATGGATGTGGTGTTCGCCGGTTATGGAATGCAGATTCCGCCCAGCGAAGATGTCAAAGAGTACGACAGCTATGTGCACTTGGATGTGGCGGGACGTTGGGTGATGGTGTTACGTGATTTACCGCAAGACATCACGCCCGAACGTCGCCAGCAAATGTCCCGCTACAGTTCGCCACGCCGCAAAGCAACGATCGCACGCGATATGGGGGCCAAGGGAATCATCTTTGTCGCTGGCCCCACCAGTAAGTTCAAAAACGACCTAATCCGATTTGACCGTGACGCTTCGCAAGCCGGAGTCAGCCTTGGTGCGATCACGATCAGTGACGCTGTCGCCGAAAAGATCTTTCAACTCGCCGGAAAAAACTTGAAGGATGAGCAGTCGTCGATCGACAACGGCGAAATGGCGATGGGAATTCAATTAGAGAACGCAAAATTCGGTGCCACTATCGGAATTGAACGCAAGCGGGGCACTGGACGAAACGTGGTCGCTCGCATGCCCGCTGGAAAAGCCGCGGACATGACTGCCCCCGTGGTAATTGTCGGTGCTCATATCGACCACCTTGGCAAAGGCGGCAGCAGCAGCTTGGCCAAAGACGACGAAATTGGCGGCATTCACGTTGGCGCGGACGACAACGCAAGCGGCGTCGGAGCGATGCTAGAAATCGCCCAATACTTGGCAAATGAAAAAGCCGCCGGCCGCTTGAAAGCCAAACGTGACTTGATCGTCGCAGCATGGAGCGGAGAAGAACTCGGGTTATTCGGTTCCCAAGCGTTCGTGAAATCGTATTACAAACTCTACCCCAACGCGCCCAAGCCAAAGGCGGATCCGGACGCTTCCGATGCAAGTGCCAAAGCAGTCGAACACGCGCATTCGCACGGCGCGACCGCCGACGCTCAACCACTGACTGCGGCGGTCACGGCGTACTTGAACTTGGACATGGTCGGTCGACTTCGCGAAAAACTTGTCATTCAAGGAATCGGTTCGTCACCGGGTTTCGCTGGTGAAGTGCAACGCAGAAATGGGCCGGTTGGTTTGGAACTAACACTTGACAAGACCAGCACGCGGCTTCCCACCGATGCATCGGCGTTTGTTGCCCGCGACGTTCCGATCTTGGCAGCGTTCACCGGCGCTCACGAAGACTACCACACACCACGCGACACGCCGGACAAACTGAACTACGGCGGAGCAGCAAAGATTTCGCGACTGTTCGCTCTGCTGACTCGCGGCATGATGACAACGTCCACGCCACCCAAATTCGAATTGAGCGAAGACGCGGAGAACACCGAACAACCTCGCGTGAACAGGAGGGCCAAACTGGGAACGGTCCCCGACTACGCGGCCGGCGACATTAAAGGAGTGAAGCTAAGCGGTGTCGGTGCGAAAGGCCCCGCCGAAAAGGCTGGCATCCGAGGCGGCGATATCATCATCGAACTTGCCGGGCGTAAAATCGAAGACATCTACGACTACACCTACGCAATCGACGCTCTGAAGATTGGCGAACCAACCGAGATCATCGTCAAGCGTGGCGACAAGGAACTCAAAATTCAGATCACGCCAGACTCGCGCGAATGATCATAAAGTGATGCAATTCGCGCAAGCGGGCTGCCTAATAGTCGTGATCAATCTGACGAATCTGCCTGCCAATACGGGGCCAAATTTCTCTGATTGAGACATTTATCAGGCTTGAAATACGCAAAACACGCGGGAAACAACCCAAAACGACCGAGTATGGGGTTCCACTTCCATCTGGCCCAAGAATTGCATCCTATCTATGATTCGCTGAGGGGCTGTCAGCACGACAGTTCGTAAAACTCTTTTGGAGATAAGTAATGGGTGGTATGGGTTACCTTTTAATGGTCGTCCTTCCAGGAATGGTGATCTCGGGGATCGCTAGCTGGATGGTTAAACGAGCATTTGCAAAATATTCAAAGGTTCCGTCGCGTCGCGGAATCACAGGCCGTCAAGCGGCTCAAATGTTGCTAGACAAAGCTGGAATCACTGACGTCGAAGTCGTTGCAACCAACGGCTACTTGAGCGATCACTACAACCCGCGAACCAAACAACTGGCACTGTCGGAGCCTGTTTACAACAGCAGCAGTGTCGCCGCGTTGGGCGTGGCAACTCACGAAGCGGGTCACGCGATTCAGCACGCGACGTCATACGGACCGCTTTGGTTGCGTTCGATGTTGGTGCCTACGGTTGGTATCGGAAACAAAATCGGCTACTTCGCCATGATGATTGGTGCGGGCTTGGTTGCGTCGGCAAACCCATTGGGCACTTGGGTGTTTGGTGCTGGCGTTGCCTTGTTCGGTTGCGTGCTGTTGTTCCAATTGGTGACACTGCCCGTTGAATTCAACGCCAGCGCGCGTGCACGCACGTTGGTCGTCGAAGCAGGCATCATTGATGTGGACGAACGCAAGGGCGTTGACCGAGTGTTGACCGCTGCCGCGATGACTTATGTTGCTGCTGCTGTATCGACTGCACTTACGCTGTTGTACTTCCTGTTCCGATCAGGATTGCTTGGCGGACGTAACTAGTCCCAAGATTCAATTTTCAATCACACAAAACCCCGTAGCTTGCTGCGGGGTTTTTCTTTTTCGGTGACCAAGGCGGCCCGGTCAATCACTGCTAAGCCCAGTCAATCACTGCTAAGATGTGCGCTGCCACCAAATTTCTGCACTTCTCTTGAATCTACGCCATGCCATTGGACTACTTCGCTGCCCCGGCAGACCCAGAATCACTGCTCACCAAAGCCGATGGGCCAACGGGCAGTTTACCACTGAGCGACGAAATCTTGCGCGAATGGAGCAGTGGTGACCTGTTCGGTTTGACCCAAAGTGTTGGAATGGGGTTTGACCCACGCCGAGTTTTGGGCGACCAGTATTTGATTCTCAGCACACAGGGCGGTGTGCGTAACCCAGACGGAACCCCGTTGGCGTTGGGTTACCACACAGGACACTGGGAAGTCGGTTTGCTGGTCCAAGCTGCGGCCGAAAAGATCACCGAACACGAAGGCGTGCCGTTTGCGGCGTTCGTCAGCGATCCTTGCGACGGCCGTAGCCAAGGCACACGTGGGATGTTTGATTCGTTGCCGTACCGCAATGACGCGGCCATCGTGATGCGTCGGCTGATTCGTTCGTTGCCGCGGCGCAAAGGCGTAATCGGCGTCGCAACCTGTGACAAAGGATTGCCCGCCATGATGATGGCGCTGGCCGGATGCGGGGATCTGGCAAATGTACTGGTGCCCGGCGGCGTGACGTTGCCGCCGACGGTTGGCGAAGACGCCGGAAAAGTGCAAACGATCGGAGCGAGATACAGTCGTGGCGAGATGACGCTTGAAGAAGCCTCCTTAGAAGGCTGTCGGGCTTGTGGAACCCCGGGGGGCGGTTGCCAATTCTTGGGGACTGCCGCGACCGCTCAAGTCGTCGCCGAAGCACTTGGGATGACCGTGCCGCACGCCGCATTGGCGCCGAGCGGTCAACCGATTTGGACTCAGCTTGCCAGAGACTCCGCCGACGCATCGCGACAGATGGTCGCCGATGGTGTCGCGATGAAAGATATTTTGACAGACGATGCGATCTTCAACGCGATGTTGATTCACGCGGCGGTTGGCGGCAGCACCAATTTGTTGCTACACATTCCTGCGGTTGCTGCGGCAGCGGGTTTAAAGCGACCGGGTGCCGATGCCTTTCGCGCCGTCAACCAGTTGGTGCCAAGGTTCGTTGACTGTTTGCCCAACGGACCGATGGGTCACCCGACGGTACGAATGTTCTTGGCCGGGGGTGTTCCCGAAGTCGCTTGGCATCTGCGAAATCTTGGCTTACTAAAAACGAATGCCAAAACGATTAGCGGAATGACGTGGGACGAATTGTTGGACAAATGGCAAAACAGCGATCGACGCGCGGCTTGTCGGGAGCGGTTGGCGCAAGCGGACGGGGTCGATCCCGACACAGTAATCATTCCGCCCGCCAAGGCACGCGAAATGGGTTTGACAAGCACCGTTTGTTTCCCGATGGGCAACCTGTGCCCCGAAGGAAGCGTGATCAAGGCAACATCGATCGATCCAGACGTGATCGATGATGACGGTGTCTACCGCAAACGCGGGCCAGTTCGGGTTTTCAATTCCGAACGCGACGCGATCAAGGCGATCAAGGGGCAAACCGACCAACCCATCCAAGCCGGCGACGTCATCGTACTGATCGGACGCGGCCCGCTTGGATGTGGAATGGAAGAGACATACCAAATCACGTCCGCACTAAAATACCTTTCGTTCGGCAAAGAAGTCGCGTTGGTGACCGATGCACGTTTCTCGGGTGTCAGCACGGGCGCCTGCATCGGCCACGTTGGCCCCGAAGCACTCGCTGGTGGCCCGATCGCAAAAGTTCGCGATGGTGACATCGTCGAAATCGAAATCGATCGCAACACTTTGGTCGGACGCGTCGACTTAATCGAATCGGCTGACGGCGAGCCAGCCGAGAAACTTCTCAGCGAACGTCAGCCGCACCCTGATTTGTGCGTCGAAACAGAATTGCCTGACGACACGCGGCTATGGGCCGCGCTGCAGCAGGCCAGCGGCGGTATTTGGGGTGGCTGCACATTCGATGTTGACGAGATCGTCAAAACGCTTGAAGCAGGAATGGTGGCGCGTCGAAACGGCGAGTAAATCGTCGCAAAGACGGCAAGCCCAACCGCACAATCAACTGGCGCGTGGGTGCGCCTTTTCGTAAACCTGACGCAAGCTGGCGGCGCTGACGTGGGTGTAAATCTGTGTGGTCGCCAAACTCTTGTGTCCAAGCAATTCTTGAACACTGCGGATGTCGGCGCCTCGATCCAACAAATGAGTCGCGAAACTGTGGCGCAATGTGTGCGGGCTGGTTCGCGAATCCAACTGAGCGATCGCAATGTACTTTTCTAACATGCGGCCTACGCTGCGAGTGGTCAAAATTCGTCCGAAACGATTGACAAACACGGGAGCTTGGCGGCCCATTGATTCCGTTTTCGGCTCACGGACTCGTTTGCGAGAATACGCCGTGATGGCATTGATGGCAAAGGAGCCCAGTGGGCTAACACGTTCCTTTCGGCCCTTACCTCGCACTCGCAAAATCTGTTCGTCGAAATCCATGTCTCCATCTTGCAATCCGACCAGTTCGCTAACACGCAGCCCCGCGCTGTACATCGTTTCCAAGATCGCGCGATCTCTCAAGCCAGCGACCACACTTGACGGTGGAGCTAGCAACAAACGGCCAACTTCGTCGGTACTTAAAACGTGTGGCAACTTGCGTTGGCGTCGTGGGTTTCGCAGCGGCTTGGCGGGGTTGGTGGACGCGATCCCTTCTCGCATCGCAAACTTATAGAAACTTCGCAGCGACGCTAGCTTTCGCGAGATCGTTGTCCGCGCGTAGCCTGCTTCCTGCAACGCGCCTTGAAAGGTGCGCAGATCTTGTGGAGAAAGCGAATCGGGGTGAGGGACTTTTCCGTGTGTCGCTTCCAACCACTGCGAAAACCCAATCAAATCCTCACGGTAGGCCTTGATCGTTAATTCAGACGCATTCCGTTCGGTCGCCAAGTACTTTAAGAACAACGTGATAGCACTCAGCATGACTTCGCACCAATAGCGGGCAGTGAATGAACGCCTTTGGGTTTGTTTATCGGAAGTCTTCGATCGACAGGCTATCAAACTCGTCGTTGGAAAGCAGGTCTTCGTCGCTGGGAACTGCGTCGCGAATTTTGCGACTAAGCATTGCTGCGTCGTACCACGAGAAATCTAGTTCCGGGTCGGCAGCAAACCGAGCAAGTTGTCGGAGCGTTTCGTCACGGTTCACGTCATCGAACAAAAAGATGAAGCGTTCTTCACCTTTGACCAATGCTAAAACGTTGATCTCTCTGTCCATCTAAACGCAACCGGAGGGGGAAAAGTCTGGGTTCTTCGAATCGCAAAGCTTGAAAGGAATGTGATTGCAATAACGATTTGCAATCACGTTTGACCTAACTCTGCGTTGTGTTGTATCGGCGCCGATTGAAGTTCAAGATGAGACCCGTTCTCTACTTGAGCCTTTGAGTGGCGTCGTTTTCAAGTTGCGCCTGGGACAATGCAAACGAGTCCCATCACTGCTACGTGAGCGATAATCGTTCCAAGCGTTCGCCTGACTACGACCAATAGAGTTGATGATGCTGAAAGCAATACAACGCTGGCAAACACCGGTGTACAAGTTTCAAGCACAGAGATCCGATTTGCCGTTGAACTCTTTCAGCTCGGGGGAACTGAGCAGCTGTCAACAAAACCACACCAAGGATGCGACTGCCTATCAGGATCAGCGGCGCAAAGAAGTGGGGTTTGACTACAGATCAAGTCAGTTTTTGATTCTGCGTTGTTTTGTTGACCCATGGCTGAGTACATGTA
>CAZZDZ010000081.1:0-19280 GCA_964652675.1 uncultured Pirellulaceae bacterium | reverse complement strand
GAAGTCTGGCAGGATTGGCGGGAAATGAAGAGCGATGCTTTCGAAGACAACTGGCCAGCCGTCGAGGAAATTCTTGGCGAGTTTCAATCGTATGGAATCTATATCGCCGATGTGAATACGTCGAATATTCGATTTTGAGAAGGCACGAACTTTTTTAACGAAGACGAATTGTTGCCGATTTCAACGCTGCAGAATTGTTTACGCTTTGGCGTCCCCGTCAGTCGTTTCGCAGCCTGCGATGTCAAAGCTTTCCATCTCCCAATTCTTCATTTCACTGAGCAGTTCGTGATTTGCCATGTCAAACTTTAGTGGCGTCAGTGTCACGTTTCCTTTGCGCAGTTGCGTTAAGTCGGTTTGTTCGGCTGGCGGTTCGTTTGGTTCGGTCCACAACGCCCAGTAATAATCTCGGCCATTTGGATCGGTCCGTCTTTCATAAGATCGACCGTACTGGTCCAAGCCCAACGGCACGATCTTTAGCTCTGCAGGTGTTAACGTCGCCGCAGTCGGGATATTCAAATTGAAAAGTTGACCGGCCGAACGCGGTTGTTTCAGCAAACCGCCAATCACGTTGCGGGCGATCACGGCGGCGGCTTCGAAATCTTCTTCTGGGTTGTACTCCAGCGAAACCGCGATGCTGGTGATTCCAAAAAACGCGGCTTCGATCGCGGCCGCGACCGTCCCGCTGTACAAGACGTTGATGCCTGCGTTCAAACCGTTGTTGATGCCGCTGACGACCAAATCGACTGGGTTTTCTTTCAGCAGTTCCGTAATCGCCAGTTTCGTGCAGTCCGCCGGAGATCCGTCCACCGCCCAAGCCCAATGGCGACCTTCGCGATGGATTGATTTGCAAGTCAACGGGCTCAAAAACGTAATGCTGTGCCCGACGCCGCTTTGCTCTGTTGCTGGGGCAATCACCACCACTTCGCCCAAATGACGCAGTTGTTGCTCCAAAGCAGCTAGGCCAGGAGCAAAAACGCCATCATCATTTGTCAACAGGATTCGCATCGCGAAACCTTTCCAGTTGGAGAAGGAATAGGGGATCGGAGGGTGTCTGCTTGCAGGCCCCTTGGGTTTTGAAGATTCATTTTCTACACTTCGTGATTGGTTCCCGCGACACCCGTTGGCTCACTTCGAGTGAGAACCTGATCGAATGAGTGGATCTAACACAATGACAGCTTCTGATGTCGGAGCTTCCAGCGAAGCGCTAACCGGCCAACGAATCGTTGTCCTGGACTTTGGATCGCAGTACGCACAACTGATTGCTCGGCGTGTGCGCGAGCAAAATGTTTACTGCCAAATATTGCGACACGACATCGCGGCTGAACGAATCGCCGAACTGGCGCCCAAAGGCATCATTCTTTCGGGCGGACCGAACAGTGTCTACGAAGACGGCGCGCCCAAATGCGATCCGAAGCTGTTTGAACTCGGCATCCCCGTGCTGGGCATTTGCTACGGCATGCAACTGGCCTGCGAAGCTTTGGGGGGAAAGGTCGACAATACGCCAAGTCGCGAATACGGCCGCGCTCAATGCAAAATCACCAACCACGACGTTCTCTTTGATGGCTTGCCCGAGGAGATGGAAGTTTGGATGAGCCACGGCGATCAAGTCTCGGCGATCTCGGAGCAATTTGAACCGCTCGCGCAAACCGGAACTTGTCCCTATGCTGCCGTTCGGCACAGAGAACTGCCCGTGTTTGCGATGCAGTTTCATCCCGAAGTCACGCACACGCCGTTGGGCGGCCAAGTGCTAAAGAATTTCGTGATCGGCGTCTGTGGTTGCCAGCCCAGTTGGCAACTGAGTGATTTTGCCGAAGCAACGATTGCCCAAGTAAAAGAACAAGTCGGTGATCGACGCGTGATCTGCGGGCTCAGTGGTGGTGTCGATTCGTCTGTCGTCGCCGCGCTGTTGTATAAAGCCATCGGCCCGCAGTTGACATGCATCTTGGTCGACAACGGATTGCTTCGCAAAAACGAACAAGACATTGTCATCAACGCGTTCACCAATCACTTCAAGGCGGATTTGCGAGTCGTCAACGCCGAAGAACGTTTCTTGACGTCGTTGGCCGGGATCAGCGACCCGCAAGAGAAACGCAAACGCATCGGTCACGATTTCATCGAGTGCTTTAAGGAAGAAGCTGCGAAGATCGACGACGCACATTTTTTGGCACAGGGAACCCTGTATCCCGATGTGATCGAAAGCGGCGCTGACCCTGATGGTCCGGCCGCCACAATCAAATTGCACCACAATGTTGGCGGATTACCCGACGAACTTGGGTTCGAGCTGATCGAGCCGCTACGCGATCTTTTTAAGGACGAAGTGCGTCGATTGGGCTTGGAACTTGGGTTGCCAGAAGAATTGGTTTGGCGACATCCGTTCCCCGGACCCGGGCTGGCCGTACGTTGTTTGGGCGAAGTCACGAAGGAAAAATTGGACGTTTTGCGTGAAGCGGATGCGATCGTGGTCGGCGAGATCGTCGACGCGGGCCTGTATCGCGAAACCAGCCAATCGTTTGTCGTCTTGCTGCCCGTGCAAAGTGTGGGAGTGATGGGCGACGCGCGTACTTATGACAATGCGGTTGCGATCCGAAGTGTCAATACAGACGATTTTATGACGGCTGACTGGAGTCGATTGCCGTACGATTTGCTGGCCAAAATGAGCACGCGAATCATCAACGAAGTTAAAGGCGTGAACCGAGTCTGTTACGACATCAGTAGCAAACCGCCCGCCACCATCGAATGGGAGTAAGAGACCGCGTTTTGTAGCGTCTCTTTCAACATAAGACAAAAGAAAAGATGAACAGACAATTCATTTATCAAGTCGAAGACTTGACCAAGAAACATGGACAGCGTGTTGTCTTGGAAGAAATCTATTTGGCGTTTTACCCGGGTGCAAAGATTGGTGTCTTGGGACCCAACGGTGCCGGTAAGTCAACGTTGCTGCGAATCATGGCCGGTCAAGACACCGAATTTGACGGCACGGCGCGATTGGGCAAAGGATTCACCGCTGGCTACTTGGAACAAGAGCCGCAGTTGGACGAAACAAAAACCGTTTTTGAAAATGTCCAAGTTGCTGTGGCAGAACGCCGCGCGATCTTGGATCGGTTCAACGAAATTGGCGTGTTGTTGGGCGACGTCACCGACGACAAAGAGATGCAGAAACTTTGCGACGAAATGGCAACGTTGCAAGACGCGATCGACGCTGGCGATCTGTGGGAGCTTGATCGACAAGTCGAAATGTCGATGGCGGTCATGAACTTGCCGCCGGGCGATTCCGCGATCACGAATCTCAGTGGTGGCGAAAAACGTCGTGTGGCACTTTGTCAGTTGCTGATTCGATCGCCCGATTTGTTGTTGCTTGATGAACCAACCAACCACTTGGATGCCGAATCGGTTTCTTGGCTGGAGCAACACTTGGCGAATTATCCGGGAACGGTGGTTGCGGTGACTCACGACCGCTATTTCTTGGACAACGTCGCGCAGTGGATCTTGGAAATCGACCGTGGCAAAGGAATTCCGTTCGAGGGCAACTATACCGCTTGGCTGGAGGCTCGCGAGAAACGGCTGAAGATCGAAAAGAGCAAATCCAAGGCTCGCGAGCGCACGTTGACTCGCGAATTGGAGTGGATTCGGATGAGCCCCAAAGCAAGGCAAGCGAAAAGCAAAGCCCGAATCAGCGCCTACGAAAAATTGGCTGCCGAACAGTTCGAAGACCGGCCAGACGAATTGGAGATCCAGATTCCATCGGGTCGCCATCTTGGTGAATTGGTCATCGAAGGCAAAAACATTCACAAGGGTTACGACGGTCGCAAGCTGATCGACGATTTGTCGTTCCGTTTGCCGGCTGGCGGAATCGTCGGCGTGATCGGTCCCAATGGTGCGGGTAAAACGACGTTGTTCCGAATGTTGACCGGCCAAGAAGAGCCCGACAGTGGTACTTTCCGCGTCGGCGACTCGGTTGACTTGGGATACGTCGATCAAAGTCGTGATTCGCTGGACCCCAATAAAACGGTATTCGAGGAGATCAGCGGCGGCACGGAAACGATCGTGATGGGTGGCCGAAATATCGCTTCCCGAGCTTACGTCGCGCGATTTAACTTCAAAGGCAGCGATCAAGAGAAAAAAGTTGGCAATCTTTCTGGTGGAGAACGAAACCGAGTCCACCTTGCAAAACTGCTGCGTCAGGGCTGCAATGTGCTGCTACTGGACGAACCAACCAACGATTTGGACGTCGATACTTTGCGGGCTTTAGAGGAAGCAATCGCGAACTTTGCGGGATGTGTGGTGGTTACCAGTCACGACCGCTGGTTCCTAGATCGCTTGGCTACGCATATCTTGGCGTTCGAAGGTGACGGAAAGCTGGTTTGGTGCGAAGGCAACTTTGACACTTACGAGCGAAATCTACGCGAGCGAATGGGAGAAGATCCCGATGAAGCGAAGCGTGCAAAATACAAGAGCATTCACGCAAGCTGATCAAGGATTCGGTTTGCGACCAAAATAAAACGGCCGGAACGATCTTGCCGCAAAAATACACATTGAAAGGATACAGATGACGATTTTAAGAGTTGGCACAAACGAAAAATACGCAGAAGGTTGGGGCGCAGCCTTTGGTGGCGGAGCATCAGCAAAGAAAAAGACGAAGAAGAAAAAGCCCAGCAAGAAAAAAAGCGCCAAGAAGAAAACGAAAGCTGCTGCCAAAAAGAAGCCAGCTAAGAAAGCAGCGAAAAAGAAAGTAGCTAAGAAAAAGGCCGCCGCGAAAAAGGCGACCAAGAAAAAGCCTGCAAAGAAAAAATCCGCCAAAAAGAAACCGGCCAAGAAAAAGAAGTAGCCAAGTGTTTCACCCCACGGGTCTCTCCAAGGCGGTTGAGCACGAGACTCGGTCCCTCCCTGGCAAATTTTGCCCCATGTCTAGTCTTCCAGCATCTGATGCGTCGAGCGATTCGCTCCAGCAGTTGGCTGGATACTTGAATTTTTCGTCGGGTACCAGCGACCCGTCGATCCTTGCTGCATGGAACCACGTTTACGCCGAAGCCACTCAGGGCGATCCGCTCAGTGGCCCGCCGCCATGGTTGGTTGTCAAAGACTGGATGACCGAAACGCTGGAAACGCTTCATGCAGATCAACCCGCCTTTAGGGATATCTCGCAAGCCAATCGAGTCGTGCATCTGCTGTGGACGGAATTGCTTCCGGCATACGCGGATTTTCACCGTGACCTGATGTTCCACCAAGAGCCCGAGTTGTTGTTCAACGGGTTCTTTCTGGGGCGCGCGTGCGATGCGGTTTTGTCATCAAAACTTAGCGACACCGACGAACAAGTCATCGGCGCTGCGATCGAACAACTGAACGATTTTGTTGGCTATCGGCCGGTCGCGGTTTTAGAAAACCGTGAATGTCATCCGTACAAGCACGAATTTGTTCGACCAATTCCGCTTTATGTTCGTGGGGCCGGAGTTTCCGCTGGGCCCTATCACGCGGTGGTTTCGCGTGCCATCGAAGTTTTGCAAGCCGCAGATCCAGAAATTTTGCGGTGTGCTTCATTTGATTTGGAGCACATGGACGAATTGGCGCTCGATCCGCGTGCTTATGACTTTGATCATCCGGTCAACCGCCGACCGAATTATCACTTTGGTGGTTGGGACGAACGGGCGATCGGCAAAGACGGTTTCTACAACCGTTTTATTTTGCGGCAAGTGACACTCGATGCGCTGCTCAGCCGTATGCATGAAGTGTCAGATATCGACCGAAGCGAATTGTTGGTCGAAGCCGCTGCGGTGTTGGCTGGCACGATGTTGATGGCATCGGGAATCACCGGTTGGGGGCCAGGGTCGTACACCAGCGACATCACACTCGGTTCGCTGATGAAACCGATCGCCGCGTATCGTGACGCGTTTTACAATCATTGCATCGGGCAATTGAACGGATCGCATTCGTTACGATTAGAAAACGAACAAAAGATTCGACGCCAACCCTTTGGTGCCGCAAGACAACATCTGAACGCTGCTTTGGCGCAGCGTCGGGCCGCTCAACTGCAACACGTTCAACTCGCACGTCTTTACGCTCGCATGGGCTTTCCCGATGCGGCGACCAAACAAGCAGACGCAGTTCCGGCGACCAGCGCGCGAATGATCTGCCGAATCGATTGCGAAATGACTTTGGGCTTGCGCGCTTTGCGCAGCGGCGATTTGGAAACCGCCCGAAGAGTCCCCGCAGAAACATTCGACCTGATCAAACGTGGGATCGATTGCGGTGCATTGATTGATCCGTGGGACATTTTGGCGTTCGGCGGCAATTTCAGTTTGTACCCTGGCCCCGAAAGTGGTGTTCACGATTCACGCGTGGATGATTTGCTGTATTTGATCGAACAGCTTTTCAGCTATATGGCTCGAGTGTGGAGCGAAGCGGCCGCACAAAACGATCAAGCCGTTTACGACGAAATGCGATTGCAATATCGCGAGATCGCCGAATGGTGGCGCAATTTTGCGGCTCACGCGATCGATTCGGTTGACGCGACCGACCCGCTGGAGTCTTACGAAAGCGCCAAGCTTGTTGCGCGTGCATTAAAGCTATGGCATGAAGGCGGCGCTGCGGCGGGTGACGTTGCTTTTTGGGCGCCGCACGCAGATCTGTTTGATTCGCCCCGAGCGTATGCGTTGGTGATTTCGGCGTTATTGGAACGACAAGATTTTGTTCCCGCGATGGCCTTGTTGATTCACTGGTTGGGCAATGCCGAAGAAGTCGGTTTGCGACAAGGTGGAAGTTCGTTGCCCAGGTTGGCCGAACGTTGGTTGTTGAGACTGCGCGACAGTGCCGATGGCAAACGCGAAGAATTCGGCGAACCATCGGTCGACCAAAGTGCGACACGCGATACGTCCAGCATCTGGCCGCTGGTCCGCAAGTGTTTTGATTATCTGGAAGCGAATGCGGAACAGTTTTGGTCGGCCCCCACGTTTAACTTGGGAACAGAAAAACCAAAAAAGAAAGACTGGGACCGAGAACTCACTTTTGCTGACGAATCGGACGACGAAGAAGCCGGTTTGTACGACGCCGCTTATGAAGGCATGAGCTATCAGGACACCACCGACGATGGCATCGACGGGGCGATCTACGATACCGGTCAAGACGGCGGGCGACACGAACTGGAAACAGAGTCGGCGCGACTGATTGACCATCTGGTTTTCTTGCAATCGCTGGCGCGGATGTGGGCGGTGGCGGCAGACATTGCGGTTTCGGACAGCAATCCCGAAAAGGCTGCCGACCGGCTGGACGCACTCCAGTCATGGGCCAATCGCGCTTGTCACAATCGCATCGGATTATTGGAACTGCTCGACGCGGTTCGTAACTACACCGTCAAGCCAAGCGGCAGTGACAAAGAATCGATGCGCAGTTACGACCGACATCGTGTGCTGCGAGATTCGTTGATGGAGCGAATCATCGGCACAGCGGTCGAAATGTCGGATTCGCGACGATTGATTTGTGGAGCGTTGCTTGCTCATGAAAAGAACGGCGGCAGCAACCAGCCGGTGCTCAACCACACAGAAGAGTTAGCCGAAGACGATACGCATGCGGTGGCGATGTTTGCGGCGTTGATCGCCGGGGATACCGAAGACGCTTGCAAAGTGTTTCCCGATTTCTTGTCGGCGCTGCGTGACAAAAACTTGCTGTACATTCCGCTATCCAAAGGCGGTGACCCAGTCAAAATCTACGTCGCCCGATTGCGGCAGCGCGTTTTGAAGCATCTGATGCATTGGTTGCCACGTCGTGGGCTGGTCGCTCAAGCCTGCTTGCTGATTGAAACAGCACGACAGATGGAGACGCAAAATTCGGTAGGCATCGGCGCGGTCACCGAATTTGACGGACTGTTTCGAGCCGGATTTCGATCGCTGGTCGCTTCCATGGTCGAATCAGCGAAACAGCCGTTTCAAAACAATTCAAGCGGAGACGACGAAAGAGCCATCGCGGAAAAGCTGATACCGCTGCTGGAAAAACTGACTGAAACCTTGCTCGGTAGCTGGCTTGCCCACAGCCAAACGCTGCGACTTTCGCCTTTGGAAGCGGTCACCGACACTAAGAAGTGGAACAAGTTAGTCAAGTTTGTAACCGACTACGGCGATCCTGTTTTCACTCAGATGTTTTTGCAACTTGGCAACGTCCGCGCGATCTTGCACCAAGGTGTCGGCAGTTGGCTACAACGGGCACTGGAAGAAGGCGAGGATCAGCTCAGCGACACACAGCTGTTTCAAGACCTCGAGTCGGGAATCCTTAGCATAAAAGAAGCGGATCGCTGGATCACACTGGTGTACGAATCTTTGATAGACCACTACGCCGAGTATCTGGACTACAACAGCACGACGACGCAAAGTGACCGTGGCGACCTGATCTACATGTTCATGGATTTCTTGCGGCTGAGAACCAAGTACGAACGGATCGCTTGGAACCTAAAGCCGGTGATGTGGGCACACGAAGTCTTGGTGCGCTGTGGTTTAGAAAATGCCGCGATGATGTGGCGACGTAACTTGAGCGAGAGGATTGGCGCCGAAGCAGATCTCTATGTCAAAAAACTCCGCGAACTGCAAACCAGTTACGCGATGCGAATGCCAACGGTCGCCGATCGCATCTTGGAACGCTTTGTGCAACCGATGACGATCGCTCGCATGAGAGCGCTGGTTGGCCCGGCGATGCGAGACGCAGAAGCGAATCGGCCAAGTAGAAAATTTGATTTGCTGGAACAAGAGTCTGAGTTGCTGACACGGCATCCCACGGGAGTTGGTTTGGATGCACCCGCCTGGTTGGACGGATTAGAGGAAGAAGTCGAGAAGCTAGCAAAGCGGCGAGCCAGCAGCGAGATCGATCCGCAGGCGTTGATGACGATCCCGATTGTCGCGTTAACACTGGGTGATTTGGATGAACAGCTTGCCTCGGCGCGTCTTCAAGGACGACGTTTGCCGCACATGAAAAAGGAGAAGTGATTCGGGTGAAATCCGTCACTACAAAGACGGCGCGAGTCGCTACAATCTGCCACCTGTAACACATCTTTCTATTCGCATTTATACAGCAGTCCACGGATGAACACGCTGGCCATTAGCCAACTATCAACACTTCGCTGGGGCATGGAGCAAGACGCTCTGGCTTACAGTCGCCGCGGTTTCTCTGGAATCGGCGTCTATCGTCCCAAGTTAGAAGATTACGGTTTGGACCGAACGATTGATCTGCTTGCAGATTTTTCGTTGTCGGTCACATCGCTCTCTTGGGTCGGCGGGTTCACCGGTAGTGACGGGCGAACTTACGGCGATGCAGTCGCAGACGCGATCAATGCGGTAAGCGACGCCGCGAACTTACAAGCCGAAACGCTAATCGTGCTTGCAGGCGGTCGCAACAATCACATTCGCAATCACGCCCGACGAACGCTGTGCGAAGCATTGAAGGAAATTTCAGCCGTAGCCGAAGATCACGGCGTACGAATTTCGCTCGAACCGATTCATCCTGGTTGTGGCGAGGAATGGTCATTCGTCAACGATCTCCAATCGACTTTGGATATCATCGAAACCGTCAAGAGCCCAGCACTTGGGTTGGTCCTGGATACTTATCACGTTGGGATGGACGAAGAAGTCGTTCGGTGGTTACCGGATGTCGTACCGCACCTGCATTTGGTTCAGTTGGGTGATGCGCGACACAGTCCGCATGGCGAAATGAATCGATGTCTATTGGGAAAAGGTTGTGTCCCGATCCAAACCATCTTGCAAACATTGGCCGATCGACATTTCCAAGGTCCGTTTGAAGTCGAGTTGATCGGCGAAGACGTCGAACCACTCGGTTACGACAAAGTGTTGGACCACACCTGCGAATATATCGAAAGAACGATGGGCCCCGTTCAGCAAGATTTCTAGTGGTGGATCGAAAATCCCGCAGGATTCGGTTTTACCTGAAGCTATTCCTGACGCCTTTTCTTTCGAATAGCGTTGGCGAGCTCTAAAACACTTGCGTTCTCTAGATCTAATTGACTGATAATCGAGAACGCTTGTGTAGAACTGAATCGCATCAAGTTGTTCTGTTCGAGTAATACGAGCAGTTCTTTTTCGTGCGATGACTTGTATCCCAGATCAGTTAACTTCTTGTTCGGCGATACATCATCGTATGGAATCCCAAGAAGTTCAGATACCAGCATTCTTGTTTGCGACGTGGTGTCGTCTCTCGCAAAACTGGAGCCGCAGCCAACGGTCACCGCAAGAAGAAGTGTCGGCCAGCTGAATGCTGAGAATGTTTTGTCTTGAATCATATTATGCTTACTTTCAATGGTGATTCATTGTGGGGAGACTAAATTTCTTCAGGCGTCCCGTCCTGGTGGATGGCACTAACCGAAGGTTCGTTGAGGGAGTCTATCGCCTGTTGCCGCGTCAGCTTTAGAGAAGTGTCTATTGTGTGAAGACCGCAGTTCCGACAGTGATGAGCTGGGAGAAAGTGAGGCGTATGCCAGAAAACCGACTTAAGTCGATCTTTGAGTGACAATGCAGGTAAAGTCTCACCCGTTATGGTGTTGTTTTGAAGATGCTTGAACACCCAAAAAATAAGGTGGTCTCGAAAGAAACCTCTTTCCGTTTGATTGCCGCATCGCCTACAAACATCGGAGGCAGCACTAAAGGTCGGGTCGTCCATAGTCATTCCGTTAGATCGTCAGCTAGAAAAAAGACCAGCGCCATCGCAGGGATTGCAGCCCGCAGTTCTTTGCAAAAAGCTACCAGTGGCAAACTGGGAGATTTCAATTTTAAAACAGAGGCTATCCCACTGTGGTGATCCCACTGCGCGAGCGAAAACATATCGATCAGATTAATCAGGCAGATGGTTCGGGCGTTCGCACCAATGCGAGGTCAAGTCAAAAGCGAGGTCAAGTCAAAAGACTTGCAACCACCCGTCGGTCACCGCCCTATAGTCACTTCGCCTTCTTCGCTTTGTCTTTCTTCTTTTTGGGTTTAAGCCGCGACGCGTATTCCCAGCGATCTTTCCACTGCGCAAAGTACGGTTTGTACTCGTCGACTTCGGTCCAGAACCTAGGCTGGGGTTCGTCTGCATTGACTTTCCCACTGGGGTAATCCTTGCCTGCGGCGCTGGCGTCGACCGAAAGACTCCATGTCAACAACTGCTCGGTCATGCGTTTGGTGATATCGGGGTGCTCGCTGGCAATGTCCTTCGACTCAGCGGGGTCGGACTCCAAATCGTAGAGCTCAAAAACACCTCGGCTTAATTTGGTCGTTAACAATTTGTATCGATTGTCGACCCACGCGGCTTTGCCAGTGTGACGAAACGGAATCGGCTTGTTGCGTGGTCCGATTTCTTTCTCTAGCAACGGCTTTATGCTCAGGCCATCAAGTGGTCGGTCGGGCGTTGGGTTTGGCGCGCCCACGATTTCTAAGATCGTTGGAAAGATGTCCAAAACGCTGGCGGGGTAATCCGTAACACGCGGTTTGATCGCGTTTGGCCATTCAATGATGCCGGGAACGCGCAAGCCGCCTTCATAGATCGTGCCCTTGTTGCCACGCAGGCCGCCGACGGTTTCGGGTTTGATCTTTGGCAGCCCACCGTTGTCACTGCAAAACCAAAACAGTGTATTGTCCGCGATCTTTAGCTCTCGCAAGCCTGCACGCAGCGCTCCGATACTTCGATCCATCGCCACCAATTCGCCGTAATGATGCATCGACTGTTCATCCAAATCTTTGAACGGCATCATGTCGGCATCCGAGGCTTTGAACGGATTGTGTGGCGTTCCGTACCAAACCACCGTAAAGAACGGCTGCTTTGATCGAGCTTGTCGGCTAATAAAATCCAATGCTTCGTCAATCACAACTTCTGACGAGTCGCCTTGGAATTCTTCAAACTTGCCTCGGCGGCTTAGGATGGGATCGCGGTCAAAGAAATTGGTTACCGAAAGCCAATGATCAAATCCGAATTCGCCTGGATTGTGATCATCGCTAGCCAAGACAGGGACGCCGGGACCGCGAAGTGCATTGAGGTGCCATTTGCCGAAGTGCCCGGTGACGTAGCCAGCGTTTTTCATGACCGCGGCTAACGAGGTTTCTTGACGTCGCAGTGCATAACCGTGACTCAGTACTCCGATGCGATCGTTTGCCCGCCCCGTCAGAACGCTTCCGCGTGTCGGAGAACAAACGGGGGCGCCGGCATAAAACCGGTCGAATCGCAGTCCTGATTCCGCCATCGCATCCAAGTTAGGCGTTTTCAAAATCGGATGATCGTAGTAGCCGGTCTGGCCCCATCCCTGATCATCAGCCATCACCAGCACAATATTGGGCTTGGACGCATCTACGCTGGGGGGCTGCGCCGATATCCTTGGGGGCTGCGCCCGGGCATCCCAGTTAGTCAGCGAAACCAACAGGCAAAACGCAACAACAACCAGCGACGAAGAGTAACGGGACATCGTAATTCCTGTGAAATCAAGTTGATCTGCAAGCGGTAAACGTGTCTACATTAGCTGCCAACCCAGTTCAGATGGCGAAATGGGGGACCGCATAAGGTATTTCGATTTCGCAGAAAAAAAGCATCAAACACGTCATATTTTGATTGGAAGCGAATTTGTACTGTCCGTGTGGGTACGATGACAGCTTTGACGCGTTATTTTGGCAACATTCGTGGTAATATGGTACCCATGCAATTGATTTGCTGTGGTGCTCTCTTCTCAACTTATCGTGTGCCGTTATGACTGAAACCAAGAAAACTCCGGCAGTGGGGATCGACCTTGGCACGACCTTTTCTGCTGTCGCTTATCTGAACAGTAGCGGACGCCCCGAGACGATCCGCAATAGCGAAGGAGACATGACGACTCCCAGTGCCGTCTTTTTTGACCGCAAGTCAACGTTTGTTGGTGTCGAGGCAGTCGAAGCGGGATTGATGGAGCCGGAACGGTTAGCCCAGTTTGCCAAACGGGATGTGGGAGAAGACAAGTACGACAAATTGATCCGCGGCGAGTCGTTTCCGCCAGAAGTCATCCAGGCTTTGATCTTACGGAAACTACGTAGTGACGCGGAGCTAAAACTGGGCAACGTCACCAAAGCGGTCGTGACCGTCCCCGCTTTTTTCAACGAACCGTGCCGAAAGGCCACCCAAGACGCCGGTCGCATGGCCGGCTTAGAAGTCTTGGACATCATCAACGAACCCACCGCTGCCGCGATCACCTACGGTGTCGAACAAGAATTCCTGGACAGCGATGGCAAGAGCAAGCAGCTTGAACGTGTGCTGGTATATGACTTGGGTGGTGGTACCTTTGACGTCACCGTGATGGAGATCGACAAAGGCAACTACCACACCGTGGCCACCGCCGGGGATGTTTACTTAGGTGGCCTGGATTGGGATCGACGCATTGTTGATTTCATTGCCGAAAAGTTCATCGAAGAACACGGCGTGGATCCGCGCGACGAAGGTTGCGGCGAACAAGAGCTATTGCGCAAGGCCAACCAAACCAAGCACGCGCTGACGCAACGCGAATCCGTTGCCATCGCGTTTGCACACGAAGGCGATCGGTTACGAACCGAATTGAGCCAGAGAGAGTTTGCGACGCTAACAGAAGACTTGGTTGAACGGACCTTGATGACCGTTGACTTGGTGCTTGACGATGCCGCTCTTGCGTGGAGCGATCTGACGCGATTGATTTTGGTTGGCGGTTCCACACGAATGCCAATGATTCGCGACGAATTGGAGAAACGATCCGGCATGGAGCTTGATCGGTCATTGTCGCCAGACGAAGCCGTCTCGCACGGTGCGGCATTGTACGCTGGCATGTTGCTGGGGCATTCCGGCGAGCACGCAAAAGTCTCTGTCACCAACGTCAACTCGCACGACCTGGGAATCCTTGCGATCGATCCGTCCACCGGCCAACCGCGGCGCCAGATCATGATTCCGCGCAATTCATCGTTGCCGGCAAACAAATCGATGAGTTTTAAAACGCATACAGACAACCAAGCCAACGTGAAAATCGAGGTCGTCGAAGGTGGTGATGACCGCGGGGTCAATGCAACCAAGATCGGTAAATGCATTGTGGATGACTTGCCGCCTAAAACTCCCAAAGGCACTCGTATTGAAGTGCTTTTTGATTATTCACAAGACGGACGTTTGATGGTCAGCGCTAACTTGCCAACCGTCGAACGAAACGTCCAGATGACGATGAACCGTGCCGCGGGTCTTTCGTCTGACGAAATCAAACAGTGGATGGAACGAATTGACCAAGGCTTGGGGGACCCCGAGAAACCTGTCATTGACGAGACCATCGAAGCCGACGACCAATTGTTGCCTGATGATGACGACGAGGATTTGCCGTTCGCAATCGTTACCGATGACGACGCCCACTCGCCGGGTCCGGTGATCAAAGTTGGTGGAGCGAAAAAGGCACCAGTCAAAGCCGGTATACCACTGATCAATACAGGGGACGACACCGCCCAACCGGCTAAAAAGGTTCAGCCTGCTAAAGCAGAAAAGGTTCAACCTAAGAAGGTCCAGCCTGCTGCTAAAAAGCCAGCCGTCAAAAAACCGGTCAGCGCAAAACCGGTCAGCGCAAAACCGGCTGGGAAAACACCGGTCAAAAAACTGGTCAAGAAACCGGCCGTCAAAGCCAACCCATTAGCAGAACCACCCAAGAAAGCGCCTGCGGCAAAGAAACCGGTTTTGAAAAAACCGGCTGCTGCGAAACCCGCCGTAAAAAAACCGGTAGTCACAAAGCCAGCTGTCAAAAAAGTTGTCAAACCCGCTGATACCAAAAAACCAGTAAAGAAACTGCCCAAGGTCGCGCCTGCCGCACCCGTCATCGATGTTGGCGACGATGCGATCAGCGCACCGATCGCGGTCAAGCCAACTGATACGGGCGTTTCACAACTATTTGGCCTGGACGATGGCGCGCCGGAAAAACTTGATCCAAATGCAACCAACCCCACCATTGATGTGGGCGATGCGATCAGTGCGCCAATCAATGTGTCGGCGGCGGACAGCGGCGTTTCTCAGCTGATGAATTTGGGTGATGGTGCTCCCGCGCCACCGATGAAAATGAACACGCCGTTTGTGATTCAAACTGATGATGCAGGTGACAAAAAGAAACCTGGATGGAAAAAACGTGGTAAAAAACTATCGACGAACGGAGACGACGAATGAGCACCCCAAGTTTGATCACCGTTTCCAACGGCCAAGAGTTCTTTCGAATTGAATTGGGCGACCTAGCCAGCGCACTGCAAGATGGTTTTTATCGTCCGCTGGAACGCGGGTTGACCATTGTTGGAAACGCGCAGCATTTGTTCGAGATTCCCTTGACCGATGTGGACGCCGCTAAGGCAGACGGATACCAGGATCTATTGGAAGTCGAACGGGGAGTCGGTGTTGCCGCGCCGCCGACTCCGGTGCGTCTTGCTACTCACGTCGCAACAGCTGTCGTCGTGCCCGAAATACAACCCATCGACGCTCAAGAGATGTTGATGCAAAGCGCGTCGCGTGCAGAGCAGGAAGAAGAGGAAGAGCGGTTGGCGCGCGAAGAAGAACTGGCAGAAGCCGAGGGATTGGGTTGGTACAAAGTCTATTTGCGGCAATGGTTCATGGCGCGGCAAGAGTACTTGAAACGCCACTTCGGTACCCATTCGATTAGCATCGCCATTCATGTGGCCATCCTTTTGCTGCTAGCCAGCTTGGTGATGGTCAACGACAACGGACCCAAAGGTCTGGTTTTGTCGGCGTCCCCCGCATCGGAGGATGTCGTCCAGGAAGTGATTCTGGAACCAGAGTTGGACGTGACGGATCCAACAGAACAAGAAGAAGCTGATTCGCCGCCCGAGGCCGAAGAAGTTGAAATGGCGATGACCGAAGCGGTCACCGCGCCTAACTTTATGGCCGCCATCAGCGGTGATTCGATCAAGCCGCCGACAATCGCCTCCAAATCTCCTGGTACCGGGGAGAACGAGAGCAAGAAGAAGTCCAGCGTGTTTGGTACCAAGACGACGGCAACGGATTACGTTTTTGTCATCGACAATTCGAATTCGATGCAAAGAGGTCGATTCGAAACGGCAATCAACGAATTGACGATTGCGGTCAAATCACTCAATAGAAAGCAGCGATTCTATGTGATGTTCTACAGCGACACGGCGTATGGAATGTTCTACCCCCGACCCGTCAAGAATCTGGTTTACGCGACAAACGATAATAAACAGCTTTTGTTTCAGTGGCTCCGCTATGTACAACTTTGTCTGAAAACAAACGGCAAAGAAGCGTTGGAGGCCGCGTTCGCTTTCAAGCCCGACGTGATTTATATCTTGGGTGATGGTGCTTTTACTGATGGAGCCGCAAAGCATTTTGCGTCGAAGCCCAAGGGTAAAACAATTGTCCATACTCGCGGCATGGAAGTTTCTCCAAAGAACTCAAAAGGGTTTGCGGCGATTGCAAAACGCCATGGTGGCAATTACTTGGACGTTGGAGTTGCTCCGGGTGCGGTGGCACTGTGGCAGAGGAATCCGCGACCACGCAATAACAAGAGCAACGGGGTTTGGGGAATCACGCTTGGTGGTGGAAAAAAGAAGTAGCCGCTAAGCTAACGCCGACGCAAACTATGTGTCGCCAATGGCGTTTACGTTGCAGAAATAGCTGTCAAACTCATGTTGCTTTCTCTTAACCTCCCGACCTCGCTCTGTCTGGCTATTGATGCAGCAGACCGTGTGATTGTAGAGGCGTTGCCATGAGCCGATATGGACAATGCCCAGCTTGCCGCACCGGTTACGAACTGGAACAAGAGCACATTGGTCGCTCGCTGGATTGCGAATGTGGCGCGACACTGTTTGCTGCTGACGTTGTCGGATTCAGTGAAATTCCAGTGCTTTGCGATCAATGCGACGGCGAGTATGTCGTCGATAAAGATGGCGCTGGCGAAACCGTCGAATGCGAATGCGGCGCCCACCTGACGGTACCAGATGTTGTTTTTCGGATGCCGGTGTCCAGTCGCGGACAGTCCGCAGCGGACGCCATCGAAAACGCTGAATCGCAAGATACACAAGCCACCGATGAGGTGCAGCTAAAGAAAGGCGAGCGACTGGTTGCCTGCCCAGATTGCGAAAAGAACTTCGTGGTAACCAAAGAAGACGTTGGTGTCGAAGCCGTCTGCGAATGCCGCTGTGCGTTTACGATTAAGGTGACGGACAAGAA
This sequence comes from uncultured Pirellulaceae bacterium, assembly GCA_964652675.1. Classification (GTDB taxonomy): domain Bacteria; phylum Planctomycetota; class Planctomycetia; order Pirellulales; family Pirellulaceae; genus K23-9. The sequence goes on along the minus strand of CAZZDZ010000081.1, from coordinate 2,114 downwards.
AAAGGTGGTGGCTGTAAAAATCAGCAAACCAACAGCGTCAAGCAAAAAGAACCGCGATGATTCCAAGGAAGAGCACGAAGAAAAAGAAGACAGGGGTTCAAAGAAGAAAACGTCTCCGCTGAAATGGTTCGCTGTTGCCGCGGGCGTATTTCTTTTGTTCTCCGTTTGCTTTGCCGTCGCAAAAAAAGCGGGGCTGTTGGCCAAGGCAAAACCCAAAACCGACAAACAAAAGGTGGTTGAAATCGTGCCGGTCGAAGAAATCGACCCAATCGCAATGGTTGCCGTAGACGTGCCTGCCGAAGCGAATTCTGAATCTACCGACTTAGCGGCGTCTAACGTTAATATCGTTACACCGAGTGGACCGGAAACCGCAACCAACTCAAGCGACACGCCGGCGAAAAGCAGCATTCAGTCTGTGTTCGCCGCGCCACCGAAAAAGCCTTTGCCCAAAGCCGCTGCCGCGCGTCCGCTTGTTCCGATCGTCGCAACCAAAAAACGTGGCGCGACGTTCGCCAAGGCGCTCGAAGATGTCTTGATCGAATACGACAAGACCAAAGAATTGGAGACCGAAGCGGCGAAGTCAAATGACAATACGGCATACCACCAACAGCTTGGCAAAACCATTGGTGATCTCCAGCAAGCGATGGCCTTGGGGAATCAAGCGGGCAGTCGTATTGCGAATCGCAAAGTGGATGTGTCCGAGCAGATGGAATCGATCCGATTCATGCTTGCCTTTTCATATTTCAAAGCAGGTTACCTTGCCGAAGCCAGCATTTTGGGCGAGGCCGTCGCCCGTTATGGATCAAAAGCGAGAGAGCAGACAAAATCCGGCGCCATGATCGCGATGGCCGCCACCCAAGAAGCCAACGCGACGCATTGGGCACAGAACGATAACACGGGTGAGCTGGACCAGATGCGACGCGTTATTCAATTGATCGCCAAACGGTGGCCAAAGGATCCACAACTGGATCTCTATTATTTGAACTTGGCGCAATTGTACGATCGATTCAACGAACCATTGAAAGCGGCTTCGATCTACCGCTTTGTTCCGGAGTCTTCGCAGCACTACGCTACATCCCAGTTAGCTGCCGGCAGCGCGTTGTGGGCCGAGTACCGAACCGTCATCGCGGAAAACCCCAGCCCAGATCCAAAGCTAGCCAAGCGACACGAAAAGATACGCGTTCAAGCCAGGAAATTCCTAGCCACAGGTGTTAGCAAGTCCGTCACCGACGACAGCAAACCCACCATGGAAATTTTGGTCGCCAAATTAGCCTTGGCACGCATCGAATTGATCGGAGAAAAGCTCGACGCTGCAGAGAAATGGTTGTCGGAGGGACCGATCGCGCCGACCAAGTCAATCGCCGTCAAAGCGGGCGTGGAGGGCAAGGTCAATGTCTCGCCTGGTTTTGTAAGGCTCATCTACGAAACACTTTTTTCGATTCGATCGCAACTAGATAATTCAGCCGGCGCCAACGAAGCCTTGACCGAGATGGCATCCATCTTGGGCCCCGAGCACAGTGATCAACTGGGAAAGTTGTTTTTGAATGCCGCGACAAGCTACATCGGACAACTTTCGCAAAGCCCTGTGATTTCGCGAAAACAGTTTTCAGAGCTTTCAAAGTTGATCGAGCCACTCAAGGGTCAGGATTCCGCACTGACTGCATCGAACATACTTTGGTTAGGCGAAGCGTGGAGCAAGCTGGCACCGCGCGCAGCGAACGAGAAACTTAAGAAACAGTGTTTCGACAAAGCGGCGACCGCATACGAATTGGCGATGAGCCGAGATGATTTCAAGAAAAGTAATTTGCAAGCGGCCCAATTGCGACGTTCACAATTGCTTCGTGGTGCAGGCCAGTTAGACGATGCCGCCGCGCTGATCGGCAAAGTGTTAAAAGAATCACCCAATGCATTCAAGTTGCAATTAGAAGCAGCCGAGTGTTTGCAGCAAGCTGCTATCGAAAGTCAAAATCCCCTTGGCTTGGTCGACGCGGTCAACGGGCCGTCAGGGTCACCGATTTGGGGTTGGCGAAAAGTCGTAACCACGTTGCACAGTTTTCACTACAGCGACAGCGGCAATGAAGAAAGCTTGGAGCGGTTGCTGATGGCCCAATACA
>CAZZDZ010000080.1:9945-19387 GCA_964652675.1 uncultured Pirellulaceae bacterium | reverse complement strand
CGCCAGTGACGATGGAAACGATGCCGACAGCGAGCCAGAAAAAGACAACGCGGATCTATCAGCCGTTGAATTCGCACTCATCAAGATGTTCCTCGAAAACTTAGCTGATGCACTCGGACGCGGCTGGATGGGCGGCCCCAAGGTGTCGTTTCAATTGGGAAACCTAAGCAAGGACCCGCGAAAGGTATCGGCGTTTCGAAGCAGTGATTTGCTGACCGTGACCAGCATCGAAATTCAGCTCAAATCCGGTAACGCAAGCATCAACTGGCTGTTACCGAAACAATCAACCGCCGAACTTCTGGCCACCGTCATTGACCGCCGAAAAAAGTCGGAACCAGCAAGCAGTTCGCCTGCGGTTGTCGGCAAAGTTCCCATTGAATTGGTTATTGAATTAGGCAGCGTCAACGTGCCAATGATGGAACTGTCCAATTTAGCCGCCGGCAAACTGATCACTTTGGACCAACGGATTGACCGTCCCTTGGTCGCCTATGTCGATAACGCTCCGTTTTGCGATTGCTGGCCTGGGCGGGTCGGAAATCAACAGGCGTTAGAAGTTTCTCGACTGCACCAAGTCGCGACAACAGGAGAATCAAATGAGTGAACAAGATGAGATCGACGACGGCCAAGCTGCTGCGGCGACCCAGGACAACCCGTCCGAAGAAACACACACGTCGCCAGAGTTTCAGGAACTTGATTCGCAGTCGAACAAGAACCCTGGACGTTTTGAGTTGAATCGATTTGGGGGAGTCCAAGTCGTCCTCACCGCGAACTTGGGACAAGTGAACATCTCGCTGCAAGAACTGATGGATCTAAGCGAAGGATCCGTTGTCGAACTTGATCGCGAGATCAGCGAGCCCGTGGAACTGGTCGCCCAAGGAGTGCCACTTGGAAACGGAGAAGTGGTCGTGGTTGAGGATCGATTCGCGATTCGCATCATTCAGATCTATCAAAATGCATAAAGCGGTCGTCGAATCATGAATATTGCCAAGCAATTGCGTCAAGCGAGTCCGCCATCGAATCGAATCACAACTTTTGGACTGCTCATTCTGGTCGCCAGCAGCACAACGCTGTTTGCGCAACCGCCTGGGTACGACACCCCACACTCCAGCCCTCCTCAGGCAGGGTATATCCACCAGTTGATGAACCATTCGAGTGAGAAAGAGCGAAGCGCCGATAGTTCTTCACGCCGCTTTCTTGGCGAGCAAATTAACAACGAAATGCGTGCGCCAACGAAAAGCGCGGACGAAAATCGAATGCTGCGCGAACAAGCATTGCGTGAACGAATGCTGGGCGATCGAACGTCACCTTTGATCGATCAGGCTATCTTCAGCCAAAACCAGGGCTCAGACGACACGTCGCAACGGCAAACCGATCAACCATTCAGCAATCAACTGGCCAACAACCAAGCGGCCAGCAATCAACAGGCCAGCTTTCAGGACGAACTTTCGTTCATCGAACGGGAAAAACAGGCTCAGCCGCAAGAGAAAGACAGCACGCGCGACATGATCACTCGCCTGGGCGTGAACTTGGCATTTGTGCTGGCGATTGCGATTGGCTTCATCTTCCTTGTTCGACATTGGCAAAACACCAAAGGGCTCCCGGCCACTTCGAGTCCAGAGAACGGGATTCGCACCCGTCACGTTTTGCGGCTTACCAATAGCGTTTCACTCTACGTGGTAGACGTCAGCGGCAGTCACTTCTTGGTCGCGATTGATGCCGGCGGAATCAAATCGGTGAAACCACTTGTCGGCGATTTTGCTGAAACATACGGCCGCAGCAGCCAATCGCTGGACTTGGCGCAAGCAAAAATACATAGGCAGGAGCCGATCATTCACGACGAATCAACCGCCGAGATCGATGAAAAATTGATCCGGTTGTTGCTGGAAAAAAACAACAAACAAGCCGCCTAGGTCGGCAAACGGATTGAAGGATCAAGTAAATGGATTTACTGCTGATCGGACAAGCAGCGACAAGCACTGCAGAGGAGGCTGGAGTCTTTTCGGACTTAGCCGCGCCGATGCAGGTTGCGATCATGCTTGGTGCGCTCAGCTTCATGACGGCGGCTTTGGTAAGCGTGACAGCGTTCACGCGAATCATCATCGTCCTCTCGTTTGTCCGCCGCGCCTTGTCAACGCAAGAGATTCCGCCCAACCAAGTTGTACTTGGGCTCAGTCTCTTTCTGACTCTGTTTGTGATGGCGCCCACGTTCGAGGCGATCAATCGCGACGCGATCGTTCCACTGCTAAAAGCGGACGAGGATAAAGGCAGCGGTTCGGAGGCTAAATTCGGATTCGACGACGCCTGGGAGATTTCACTGGTCGAACTGAAGAAGTTCATGATCAAGAACACTCGCACCGACGATCTGGCGTTGTTCTTTGACCTGTCCGGTGAACCAACGCCGTCGGAGCGTGCCGACACTCCGCTAAAGATCATGGTGCCCGCGTTCATCATTAGTGAACTGAAGACCGCGTTCATCATGGGGTTCTGTATCTACATTCCGTTCTTGCTGATCGATCTAGTCGTGTCCACGATTTTGATGGCTTTGGGAATGATGATGATGCCCCCTGTCGTGGTGTCCACCCCCTGCAAGTTACTGCTGTTCGTGCTGGTTGACGGATGGCAATTGGTTGTCAAAGCGCTTGTTTCTAGTTTTGCAACTGTATAGAGAGATCCAACGTGCAGCAGTCTGGCGATTCCAACTCGGCATTCTTTCAACGCAGCGAGCTTTGGCTTGCGATCGCGTTTTTGATGACGCTTGTCGTGTTGCTGATCCCGCTGCCGACGTTCTTGTTGGACATGTTCCTTGCCTGCAGTATCGCAAGTTCGATCATGTTGCTGTTGGTGACATTGGGCGCAAAGCGACCGTTGGACGTGGCTGCATTTCCTTCCCTCTTGCTGCTGTTGACTCTCTTTCGATTGTCGCTGAACGTTGCGACAACGCGTTTGATTCTATTAAACGGTGACGCGGGGAAAATCGTTTCCACGTTTGGCGATTTTGTTGTCGGTGGCAATTTAATCGTTGGTGTCGTCGTCTTCCTGATCTTGGTGATCATCCAATTCATCGTGATCACAAAAGGTGCGACGCGGATCGCCGAAGTCAACGCGCGTTTCACACTGGATGCGTTGCCAGGAAAACAGATGGCGATTGACGCGGAATTGAACGCCGGGGCCATCGACGAATTCGAAGCCAAAGAACGCCGTAGCGGCCTGACTCGCGAGGCTGAGTTCTACGGTTCGATGGACGGTGCCAGCAAGTATGTCCGTGGTGACGCCATTGCTGGTTTGATCATCATGGTTGTCAATGTCATCGGTGGCGTGATGCTGGGAATGGGCAACGGCCAAGAGCTCACCGAAGCACTCCAGCTGTACTCCATTTTAACAATCGGTGACGGACTTGTTTCTCAGATCCCCGCGTTGATCATCGCCACCAGTGCGGGCGTGCTGGTGACAAAATCGGCTTCAAAATCAAGTCTGGGCGAAGAGATCGGGCAACAAGTCAAAGATGGATATCGATCCCTTCTCATCGCTCCCGCGATACTGTTTCTCGTTGCGCTCACACCAGGGTTTCCCAAAATCCCGTTTATCGTGATCGGCATCGGGGTGTTGATTTTCGTTATAGCTGCCAAAAGCAACGCCGACAAAAAGGAAAAGGAGAGCGACGCGGAAAAGGAAGCAGAGCAAGAGCCGACCAGTCCCGAGCAGAGAGGGTTGGACAAGTTTCTGCAAACCGAACGAGTCGTTGTGGAGATTGGCGCGGGACTGATTTCTTTGGTCGATCCGCGAAAAGGAAAGGGAATCGCAGATCGCATCACCAGTTTGCGCGAAGACGTAGCGCAGGATCACGGTTTTTGGATTCCCAAAGCAAGGATTCGCGACAACCTGCAGATCAATGTAAATGAATATCGATTCCTTATCTGCGGTCGCGAAATTGGACGCGGGCAGCTGGTCGTGGATCATCACCTGGCGATCAACCCTGGCAACGCAAAGATGGAATTGGAGGGCGAACCGACGCGTGACCCTGCATTCGATCTGCCCGCAACGTGGATCCCGGAAACGCTTTGTCGCCGAGGCGAAATGGCAGGTTATACGGTGGTCGACGCACCGACTGTCATGATCACCCATTTGAGCGAATGCCTGCGAAAGCACGCGCACGAACTGCTCAGCCGACAAGATCTTCAGCTGATGCTTGACAAGTTAAAGGAAATCGCGCCCACGACCGTAGAAGAAATCAAACCCAACACGATCTTACCGTCCACTCTGCATCAAGTGCTTGTGCGACTATTGCGTGAAGGCATTCCGATCACGTCGTTAGAAAAGATCGTGGAAGCCGCCATTCAATACGGCCCCCAGTTCAAAGACCCAGCTGAACTGACCGAAAAAGTTCGTGGAAACATCGGGCATTTGATCTGCGACCAATTTCGTGACACCGACAACCGTGTTCGCGTGATTGTTCTGGAAAGCAAGTTGGAACAACGGTTTCGCCAGAATCTAAACGGCGATTCAATCGCGATCCGCCCCGACGAACTTGAACGACTGGTACAGACCCTGCAAGCAAGGTGGGAGTCGACTCGATTGAAACGCGAACCCGCTGCCGTGTTGGTCGATTCTGCGATTCGATATCCGTTGCATCGCACCGTACACCGATCGCTCCAAGAACTTTCGATCATTTCGTACAACGAGATCCCATCGGACTTGATGATCGATGTGGCTGGAAACGTTCGATTCGACGACATCGTTTCAGACGCGCCTCATACCACCGCGGACCAGAACACCGCAGCCCAGAACTCCGTCGCCGCAACTGATTTTGCTGTAGACGCAAACGAGAACGACGAACCGGCGACACTTTCCGTACCTGCTTTTAGCTCAACCCCATAAAAAACACGAACGTGAAAGACCAACCCCAAACACAACGTGCTCGACGACGCAAGCGATCAAGAATTCCAATTGGCCTTCACGTTGGATTGCTTGCCGCAGCCTGCATCACTTTGATCGGCGTCGCGTTGGGCCTGGAGCCTGCCGTGATTCTAACGCGAGCCGTATTGTCAGCAACAATTTTAGGAAGCTTGGTTTCGTTTGGAACTAGCGTACTTGGTCTCACAAACGCAAAGAATCAAAAAAGCAACCAACCCCGTCGATAGCCACGTCCAAACTATTGAACCCGATGAAAGCTACTTTAGCCAAGGCCTACGAACGACGCGCCGGATCCAGCCAAGATCAGTTGGTGTTGGACAACATCGATTTCGTTGGACGTATCCTTAGCACAATGGCTTTCTTTGTTTCCGACGAAGACGCACGAGAGAACCTTCATTCAGCAGGCCTGGTAGGGCTGGTAGAAGCCGCCAGTAAATTTGATCGTACCAAAGGCGTCGCGTTCCGCACCTTTGCGTTTCCAAGAATACGAGGAGCGATTGTCGACGAGCTTCGAAAACAATCACCCGTTTCCCAGGCGGTGATGAAACAAATCGGACTCGTACGCCAAGCCTACGAAGAACTTGAGCCACCGGTGACGCCAGAAAGCATTGCGAAGAAATCAGGGTTAACGGTCGAAGAAGTCACCGTTTGCCTTGAAGCGATGAGATTTATCAAACCAGACAACTGGAACGACCTTGCCGATGTCGTTCATGGCAGTTGGCGAAAGACAGCCGATTCGCCTGACTATGAAGTCGAAGCGAACGAATTGAAAAACGCCCTTGCCGACGCGATCCAAAACCTTCCAGAGCGAGAAATGATGGTAGTGACACTGTACTACAACGAAGAATTGAATCTCGCAGAGATCGGTCGCGTGCTTGAGCTTTCCGAATCTCGCGTGTCCCGCATCTTGGCTTCCGCAAAATTCCGACTTCAGGAGACCCTCCGATGCAAAGTCATGTAAGTAACAAAACAAAAGTAGGCAACCGCGTTTCAAACCGCGACGAATCAAAAGACCCGAACTTGGTACGCCTCGCTGTGCCAACTGCAAAGTTAGAGGTCGACGTACAAACAGAAGGCGGACGGATCGAGTCGATCATCGTGACTTGCGTATGCGGTGAAAAACACGTCGTGCACTGCGAGTACCCAGAGCCGACGGCCCAGCCAAGCGTTGCGGCATCAAATCCTGTCGCCTCGTCTAGCCCCGCGCAGACACAGTAACCACACAATGAATAATCCCAAAATATACCTGCCAATTTTCGCCGTCGCTGTGGCGATTGCGTCGGGTTGCCAATCTGGCCACGTCGTTCACCGAGCATGCGATGCATGTTGGGTTGGCGACCGCGCGCCTATCGCTGGCAACCCTGCACCCAACGCTGACAGCGCTGCGTCGAGTGCTGGTGAAAATCGCCCAGTCGCGGGCTCCGAAGCGGTTGATCAAACTGGCAGCGTAGCAACGGCTGGCTTGGAGACTGTATTTCCAGGCAGCGACTCGCCGCAACCGCCAGAGGCGATTCATTTCGCCGATGCAAATGGGGGTTTGGGAGTCGTCAATCAACCGAGCGGATTTCCAGTCGGAGCAAGACTTTCAGATCAACAGGTTCCCGCTTCGCAGCGCGCGCTGCAACTGAAAGAAGAAAACCAGCGGATGAAATCAGCTGGCAAAAAATTAGTTTTGCAAGTGCGCAAACAACGTGAGATTCTAAAGAAGCGTGAAGAGCAACTGAGCCGCATGATCGTGGCGATGTCGGCAGCCGAAAGCGAACTCATTTTGGCCGAAAGGGCCAACAAACAGTTGCAAGCCAAACTGACTCGTGCGGAATCAAAAGCGGCTGAACACCGGATTGCGTACGAGCGTGCGTTGCGATTGTTTCAATCGGAGCTGGATGACGCATTGATGGACGAAATTGCTCTGGTTGGAGAATAAGACAATGATAGCCTTTCGAATACTACTGGCGATCGCTTTTGCAACTAGCCAGTACGTCGTTGCATCCAGCCAGGATTTGCAAAAACCAATCGCGACCGCCTGTTCGCCGTTCAGTGTGACCATTTCAGATATTGGGCACACATTAAAGCCAACAAGGCTGGCCATCGTGACGACCAAAAATCGCTACAGCAGGATCAAAGAACAAGACTTATTTGTCACACAGCTTGCAAAGCACTTGAACAACAACGGATTCTTTGCATTTGTCAGCCCACACAAACTTAGCAAAGCAAAATTGCCGATGCAAAGTGGCGTCTTTGACGAGCGGGAACTGCTTGACATTGCCCGCGATCATCGCGCCGACGCCGTACTCTACTGCGACGTATCGAAATTAGACAATTCGATACCCATGCAACTTCAAGTCTCCGCCGTGATTGTAAACGTCGATCAAGCCGTTTCAATTGTTTCGTTGACCGGCTCTTTCAATCTTTCTTCACCAATCACGACGCACCAATACCTGTACTCGGTCGTGCAAAACAAAGATGAATTCCACGCCGAGACATTCCTCAGCTCGCCATCAAAGCTGATCGAATACGTTTCGAATCGAACCGCACGAAGAATATCCCAATGCTGGGGGGGCTAGTGCCTTCAGCGAAAGGACCGCCATTGATTACCAATCTACAAGGATCTTGCACCCAACAAGAAAGAAGGGACCTTTGGGCGTTTGGTGAACCACTTCGACGCACAAACTCTGTTCGTTTGTGCAGTGTTTGAAATTGAGGCACAAGTACTTTGAACGAATTTGTTCCGTGACAGTGAATCCAACACCACCAAGGCTGACGTCTCTGCTGAGCGCTTCGATCCGATTGCCGATTGGATTTCGCTGCTGATCAAGTTCTTGAAACTCAATCACCTGACACAACGGAACACGATTAGCGATTCGCCGCTCATGGTGTCTTTGCTTTTCGGCATTCGCAACAATGCTGTTGAGGACGAAGAATGCGGATTCTGGGCTGGATTGTGTACTCAGTAAGTCCATGGAAAACCCGTAAGTTGCGGCGTTTTTAGAGTGTATGCCTTTTGAGGCATTTAGCTAGGAAACTCTACCACCGATCTAAGCAGAGAGTGGGTGAACAAGGGTAAACCCCCGCTTGGCTCGACAACTGAGAGGTCTCAAGCAACTGAGCATGACGCACAATCGATCCAGAACTTCATGCCATAGCGCGACGCATGTTCATCATTCAAAGTGGATCCCCCCATTCGTGATGCGCTCAAGTGCGCACGTTTTTTTGATTTTGATGCGTCCAATTTTCGACGCACACTTTTGTGTTTCTGGTTGTCTAAATCAAAGGAATGTGCGCGTCATCAAATCGGACGACGATACACTTAACTGTGTTGCGGGTTTTCCCTCGCACCAAAACACGTTCGAATGCGCGACACCGTAAACTGCGGTGATTTTTAGATGTTCGCGAGTGACAAGAATGGTCACTGTATTAAAGCGCAGTTTATTTGTTTTCGTTGGCCAGCTAGAGTATCTTTAACGTCGACGTCTGAAACATAACCGACTTTACACATCACAAGGGATTACGATGTCAGAAGCTTTGCCTCAACCAAGGTCGCCGACGATTCTTGCTTTTAGTTCAGGAGCCAACTGGGAGTCGAACGCGAGTGTCATCGCGAAAGAGGCTGGAATTCAATGGCGAAGCCTTCGGTCGGTCGATGACTTTTTTATGGTTGAAGGCGACGACCTTCATGACACCTGTTTGGTCATTGATGCTCAGCATCCAAATCTGCAGTGGGACCAACTGCACGAAGGAATGTTGGAGAAACGAATCGAGATTCCGGTTGTCGTGATTGTCCCCGAGGACGGTCGACTGGAGTGTGCCGAGAGCGTAGCGCGCTGTGCGAACTTTATCGTATCCCATCCGATCGATCGATACGTGCTGCAGGAGATGGTAGATTTCGCATTCCACAACGAACGATTCGTGCGTCATCGCTTCGCTGTTGAGCGAAGCTACCAGCGACTTTCTACTTTGAACGAACGCGAACGCTCTATCCTGACAATGGCCGTCGAAGGGGCTCCCAACAAGCAAATTGCTCGAAAGCTTGGGGTTCACATCAAGACAGTCGAACGGATCCGTAACGTTGCCTACGGCAAGCTTGGGGTTCGAAGTACAGCAGAAATGACACGATTAATGACGCTTGCTGAACTTTATGAATTCATGCGTCCTTCTCCCCAGCCACGGGCAAGCGGGAAAATGTCGCTGCATACACACGCCGCTAGTACAACCCCAGGCCAAGGTCCAAAGTACGATAAAATCAAGCAAGGGACTCGCGTTGGCTAGTCTTGCTAAGATCGATTCCAAAGGAAACTGCCTATGCAGAACTTTTGATTCCAATCAGCCTCAAGCATATTCTTAACCGGAAGCCATAGGCTCAGGCGTTAGCCTCGCGCCGAAGTCCGATCGCTTGTTTCGATCGGCCAGCGACGACACAAGATGCGACAGTAATTGTTCTTAGCGTAGAGGCGTAAACCGAAGCGGCGGTTTGGCGACAACGTCTGAAATACAGCTGCGACGTCTGAACGAAGGTAGATTCTGCCAATGAATC
>CAZZDZ010000080.1:0-9845 GCA_964652675.1 uncultured Pirellulaceae bacterium | reverse complement strand
TGTTGTTCAACGTGTGGCCTTTTTCTGTTGCTTCATTGCCGGATCGGTGTAAGGCAAATACTTTGGATGGGGGACGTAGTTGCCTTTGCCTTTTTCCCAGCGGAACGTTTCGCCTTCGACGACCAGATCACGTCGTGCGTTTAACTTTGGTTGCGGATCAGCGAATTGAGTCGGCGCTGATTTCCGCAGCCTCGCAATGACGTCGGCGTACTGCGGTTCGGACGCGAGGTTGTTCCACTCGTGCGGATCCTTCTTGACGTTGTACAACTCAGTATTCTTGTCGTCGTAGTGGCTGTACCGCCAGTCGCGATTCATCAGGGTGTATTCGCCTGGGCTGACGTAGGGCAGATACACCGTTCGGTCTTTTGCTGCTGCGGGATGTTTCAATGTTGATGCCAGCGAAACACCTTCCAGTTTCTGATGCGGTGCGGGCAAGTTGCATGTTTCAACCAGCGTTGGATAGATGTCGATCAGGCTGACCGTAACGTCCGTTCTGGCTCCTTGGGCTACGCCGGGCCCGGCCCACACAAACGGCACGTTGGAAGTTCGTTCCCACAGCGTGTGTTTGCCCCACTGGCCTTTTTCGCCAAGGTGATAGCCGTGATCGCTCCACAGTACGACGATCGTATTGTCCGCATAAGGGCTTGCTTGGAGCGCGTCCAAGATTCGGCCGATCATCGCATCGGCGTAGCTTGTGCAGGCAAGGTATCCGTGCAGGGCGTCTTTCCAAGCACCCATTGCAACAAGTTTGTCGTAGTGCTGCTTCTTGCGATTTTGGCGCTGCTTGCGAATTTTGTCTGGCAGATCGCCTAAGTCATCTTCCTTGAACGCCGGAGTTTCGATGGCGTCGCGATCGTACAGACCAAAGTACTTTTGCGGACAATAGTTGGGATAGTGGGGAGCATAGAAACCGCAGGCCAGAAAGAATGGCCTGTCATGTATTTGTTTTAGTTGTTCGACTGCCCAGTTGGCTCGTATCGTGTCGGCCATTTCGCCTTCTCGTTCGTTCTTAATCGCTCCCCATTCCAAGAACAGTCCGCCGGTGATCTCTTTGCCTTTGTTGTAGATGCTCGCGGGAAAGGGTTGAGGCACTGGGGTGTCGCTGCTCCACGATTCCAATGCCCAACCGCCTTCGCGTTGGAATTGATTTCGCAGGAAGAACGTCGTCCAGTCTCGCTGATCAATCTCGCCAGCGGGATGATGAAACAGTTTGCCTGCACCCAGTGTCAAATAGCCCGCCTTGGCGAAGCTCGTTTGTAGCGATTCAATCTCCGGATTGTGCACAAAGTAATTCGAAGTCATATAGCATCCGGTTGTCGAAGCGTGCTGGCCGGAAAAAATAGCGGCCCGACTGGGCGCACAAAACACGCCGGCGGTGTGAGCGTTTGTAAAACAGACGCCACGAGCGGCCAGCCGATCAATGTTGGGCGTGATCGCATTTGGTCGTGAAGGGAGACATCCAACAAAGTCATTCATGTCGTCCACAGCCAAGAAGACAACGTTGGGCTGTCCATCGTCCGCAAACAACTGGCCAACACAATTTGTGAAAAACAGAACGATCACGAAAAGGAAACGCATCGGTAGATTCATGATTTGTTGTGCTGGGTGGGATGTCATGCTTTGCAGGATTGCACGATCTTGACCGATCGAGTCTTGTGGACTGCAGTGTAGTATCAAGCAGAAGTGCCGGTTGTAATGGGCTACTTTGGATTTCGGTCGCGTTGTTCTGGACGCTGCCAGGGAACAGCGCCGCCGCGCTGGACTTGCTTTCGTAGTGCTGCCGAAAGCTCATTGAATACCTTTGGTACTTTCTTGGCTTGATCGTTTTGTTCCAGTGGATCCTTGGCCAAGTTGTAAAGCTCCAACGGTTGAAACGGCGTATTCTGAAGCAATTTCCATTGACCACGACGTATCGCATTGATTGTCAAGCCACCGTATCGATTGCCGCCTTCGCGACGGTGGAAAAAGAAATCTCGGTTGTCTGTTTGCTGTTCTTTGCCCAGCAATGTGGGGAGCAGCGAGATGCCGTCGATCGTGTGATCGAACTTCGCACCGGCCGCGTCACAAACGGTGGGATACAAATCCATTGTGATGGCTAGGTTTTCGGTGCGGGTGCCAGCTGCAATCTTGCCGGGCCAGACGGCGCAGGTCGGTACTCGCAAACCGCCTTCGTACATGCTCTGTTTTCCGTCGCGTGTTGCGCCATTGTTTGCCCCCACATTCAATTGCCCGCCATTGTCGGACGAAAAGATCACGAGTGTGTTGTCGGATTGTTCGTTCGCATTGATCGCTTGGATGACTTTGCCAATTCCGTCATCCATGTGTTCGATCAGCGCGACCAGTTTGGCGCGTTTGTCGTTCATTTTTGGCGAACGAGCTTTTACTTTTTCTAGCCAATCTTGCGGTGGTTGTATCGGCGTGTGAGGTGCGTTGTATGCCAGGTACAAAAAATAGGGATTGCTGCTGGCGTTGCGTTTGCTGATGTAATCGACTGCCCATTGTGTAAACAAATCGGTTGCGTGTTCGGGCGGATCGATGACATCGTCGTTCAGTCGCATGTAGTTGATGCCGTGCCGACGATGCTTGTAGTAGTCGTCCATCATGTCGCCTAGGTATCCGTGGAAATGATCGAAGCCACGTTCGTTTGGTTTCGATGGTGACCCCAGCCCCAAATGCCATTTGCCAATGATGGAAGTGTCGTAGCCGACGCGTTTGAGCACGGTTGGCAACATGACGGCGTTGGGGTCCAGGTATCCCCAGTTGTTTTCAGCATGGGTGCGAATCACACCCGGCACGCCAACTTGTTCGGGATGACGTCCGGTCAATAGAGAGGCGCGAGTTGGTGAACAGACAGGACAGTTTGCGTAAAAGTTATCAAATCGAATCCCACGTTCTACCAATTGATCGACATGCGGCGATCGCAAATCTTCTGCGCCGTAGGAGCTCAAGTCGCCGTAGCCAAGATCGTCGACAAGGATGACCACGACGTTGGGACGTTCGCTTGTCTGGGCTTTCAAGTGTTTTGTGTCAAGGACTTGTGCAATGAGTATGGCCATGGCGGCGATGGCCAGCGGCATCAGTCTGTTGAGCAAGTGACGAGAAAATTGAAGCATGATGACTCTCATTGTCGGAATGGCGTGTGCGAGTGGAGTAAACGCATCGAATTTGCGTTCCATTGTCGTGGATTTTCACATGCGAAAAAAGAGACCCAGCGCAGGAATAAGGGCAAGTCAGGTTTTAATTGGGGATTGCCTGTTCTGGCTGTTTCGCGAATCGATCAAGAAGATAGAGGCTGCAATCGTGGTGGGTAAACGCTAGGGCTGGCGCACCAAGTTACATTCCGTTGCCACACCACTTAGACGTCGTACAGGTCGGATGATCGTTTCGACTGCTGCGTTCGGAACTTGCTTGTACTTTAAGAAAAAGTCAGCTTGTCTCGCTTCCATCATGACTGTTAGGGCATACGCAGTCAAAAAGGCTTCTCTGAACTTTTGCCTTCAAACTCGCCGCACATTGCCTGATCAGGAAGTAGGTTTCTTTCGGAGTCTCTGTTTGCGCGCACGATGCGCTGCATGGGTAAACAGTGATGCTGAATCTTATTTATTGATTGAGTCAGGAATCTTTTGTCATGAGTAGCAATCGCAGCTCGAAGCTAGCACGGATCATGGAACAGCTCGAAGATCGAGTTCTTTTTGACGCTGTTCCCGATGGTGGTTTTCTTTTTCAGCCAGATGCGGCTGCCGAAAACCCACTCTCCCCAGCACAGGAGATGTCGGTCGACACGTCTGATCAGGCCAACCAAGAGCAACAGCCTCGCGAACTGATCTTGATCGACGCGAATGTTGAAAACGCGGATATCCTGATTGCCGAAATCATGGAGGATCGACAAGACCGCGCGTTGGAAATCCGATTGCTTGATGGTGACCGTGACGGGATCGATCAGATTTCCGAGATCCTTGGCAATGCAAACCAGCCGTACGATGCGATTCACATCATCTCGCACGGCAGCGAAGGCAGTTTGAGCCTGGGCAACGCCACAGTGAATGCTGATTCGTTGCAAGGCTATGCGTCACAGTTTGTTGGTTGGGCAGACGGATTGTCCGCCGACGCTGATTTGTTGTTCTATGGCTGTGACTTGGCCGGGAATGCCGAAGGCGAAGCGTTTGTCGAAGCGCTCAGTGAGTTAACGGGCGCGGACGTTGCCGCTTCGGATGACTTGACAGGGGCAGCTGCGCTTGGTGGTGACGGGGAACTGGAATTTCAAATAGGCCAGATCGAAACGAGTGCGCTGGAGTTTGGAAATTGGTTTGGGGTGTTGGCGGAATTTACACCTGGTGTCTTGACCGGAGTCGATATCAGTCCGGCGTCGGACACGAACCAACCAGGAAATTGGACTCACGTGACAGGAGAGGGAACGTTTAACAACCTTATCAGCGAAGACGGCACAAACAGCGGATACTCCTTGACCGTCTCTACGACTGGTACGCTGTCGGATTTTGAAAGTGACGTGAATGCAGCGACTGCGCCCAATTCCAATTTTGATTTAACCGCGTTGGACGACGGTTTCTTTGATAATTCTGGCGGAATCGAACAAATCACGCTGACCTGGGGCGGTCTGGATGCCGGCCAAGAGTATGCGGTTTATACGTTTACCAACATCTTCGTCAATTCGTTGCAAACGACTGAAATTGTTGGTGGAAATGCAACCGTCACCCACGCTGACAACTTTTTGAGCGCAGACGATCTTGCTATTAACGGGTCAACCGGCAACAGCGGAGCCGATCTTGAAGACTTTGCCACGGTTGTCACCGCAAATGCCGCCGGCGAAATCACAATCAATATCACCAGCGACTTTTTCGCTGTGATAAATGGTGCGGCTATCAGCGAAGTGACGGGCGTATTGCCTGATACAACTTCGGATGTCGCAATCGCTATCGAAGACACAGCGCCAAACCCAATTATTGGGAACGTACTGGACAATGATAGTTCAACAACAGGTGGTTTAACCGTTAGCGAAGTAGACGGTAGCGCAGCGAATGTTGGGAACGTTTTGACTGGAAACCACGGAACGTTGCTGCTTAATGCGGACGGATCTTACACGTACACGTTAGACAACAATGACGCGGCTGTTCAAGAACTTAATCAGCAAGACAACATCGTCTACGTGGGTGCCGACGATGGCACCAATGGTCAAATCGAAGCGTTGAACCTGACAACCGGCCAGTCATCGATTGTTACGACCACACCGCTGGTCACCATTGTCAACGGCCTTGCAGCCAACGCTGACAACAACTTGGCGTACTACAGCGACGATGACAATATCTATGTTTGGGATCCAGAAACAGACACACACTCCATCTTGACGGAGTTGGTCGACCTTGGGATCCCCGCTGGCGAAGGCTTACTCAGTGGCGGTGCGACTTATGTTGACGGCAGTCTGTATGTTGGCACCGAACCGGATGGTGCCGGTGACGTAGTGAGCATCTATCGCTTGGATCTGGCTGCGGATGGATTAAGTGTCACCAACACGACCAATCTTGGGGTGCCCGCGGCGGCCGCGGCGGCTGGATTTCCTAACCTCGGTGGTTTTGGCGACTTGATTGTCAGTGACAACGTTTTGTACGGTGCTACGACGGTTGCAGGTTTTTGGAGTTTTGATTTAGCCACAGGTGTTTTTGAGCAAATCACCGACGACTATCCAGGCCAATTGGCGGCAACCGAAGACGGTCGCGTATTTGCTTTCAGCGGAACGACCGCCCAGCAAATCGATCTTGCGACAGGAGATTTGACTGGTGACACGCTGACGACACAGTTGACGGCTGCGGATGCATCGTCCGCAATCAGTGCGCCGCAGAATCCCAATAGTGTCTTAACAGAACAGTTTACCTACACGGTTGTCGACTCCGAGGGCGACGAACAAACGACCACGCTGACAATCACAATCCAAGGTGACAATGATGCTCCGGTTGCGTCAGATTTCACAACGACGGTCAACCAAGATTCTGCCAACAATGCAATCAACATCGCGTTGCCGACGGATGTTGATAACGATGTGACAGAGCTAACGATTACGTTTGATTCGGTCCCGCCAAGCAACCAAGGCACCTACACGGTTGGCGTTGGCGGAACGGTTGTCACCACCAGCACGACGATTAGCGCTGATCAATTGAATCAATTGGTGTTTACACCGGCGAGCGGCTACGCAGGAACGGTCAACGATCTGGACTACACGGTAACGGATCCGCGCGGACTCTCTGACACAGGCGTGATCTCGATTACGATCAACGAGGCTCCGACCGCGACCGACAACGCCGGAACGGTTACCGAAGACACCGATTTGGTTCACACCGGCAACGTGATTACCAGCAATGAAGGTAGCGGTGTCGACAACGACCCAGATGGAGATCCGCTGAACGTGATCTCAGTGGACGGATCAACCTCAAACGTCGGCGCTGTTCTGACAGGAACTTACGGTACCGTCACGATCAACGCGAATGGTTCGTACACTTACAACTTGAATAACAACAATGCGACCGTCAACGCTCTGAGCGATGGCGATACGCTACAAGAATCGTTTAGCTACACGATTGACGATGGCAATGGGCTGACAGCGTCCGCAGATTTGACGATCACGATCAACGGGACCAATGACGATCCCACGATCACGACCGCGATCCCCAACCAAACAAACATCGATAGCGAAACGGGAATCAGCGTCGATGTTTCTAGCCACTTTGCTGACAGTGAGCCAGGGAATTTGAGCTTTACTGCTGGGAATCTGCCCGGTGGACTGTCAATCAATATGACGACTGGCGTGATCACTGGCACGCTGGATTCGGATGCGTCGCAAGGCGGTCCGTACACGGTCACCATTACGGCAGAAGACGCCGATGGCGCGACCGTTCAGCAGACGTTTACTTGGACAGTGACCAACCCGACACCAACCGCAACCGACAACGATCTGGGCACGACAGAGAATGCTTCGCTGTCGGGTAACGTGATCAGTGACAATGACGGTAATGGTACGGACAGCGATCCGGATGGGGATTCGCTATCGGTCAGTTTGGTCAATGGCCAAGCTATGAATGTTGGCAGCAGTGTTGCTGGCACCAACGGCGGTACCTTCACGATCGGATCCAACGGTGCCTATACGTTTAACCCCGGTACTTCGTTTGATTTCTTGGCTGCTGGCGAGACTGAAACGACGGTTGTTAATTACACGATCAGCGATGGCAACGGCGGAACCGATTCGGCGGCGGTCACGGTCACGGTAACCGGAACAAACGACGCGCCAACTGCGGTTGGTACGATCCCGCCACAAGTCGGTGTTGATTCGACCACGACGGCAACGCTTGACATCACCAGTTTCTTTGCCGATCCGGACACGACCGATACTTTGACGTACGATGCCGGCGGCAGTTTGCCACCAGGTTTGTCGATCAACACGATGACTGGCGAGATCACTGGTACTTATGATGCGGATGCGTCACTGGGTGGCCCGTACACCGTTGTGATTACCGCCGAAGATCCCAATGGCGAAACGATCACACAGTCTTTTGAATGGACGGTGACCAATCCAGGCCCCGTTGCGACGGACAATGATCTGGCCACGACAGAGAACGGCTCTGTTTTGACTGGCAACGTCATGTCCGATGATGACGGCAACGGTGTCGATAGTGATGTGGATGGTGACACCATCACAGTCACAGAGGTCAATACGGCAACAGGCAACCTGGACAACAGTGTTGCGGGCAGCAACGGTGGATCGTTTACGATCAGCGCCGACGGCAGCTACACGTTTTCCACTGGCAGCGATTTCGAATCGTTGGCCGCAGGGGAAACTCAAACGACTTCTGTTCAATACACGATCAGCGATGGCGAAGGGGGCACGGACACAGCGACTGTCACGGTCACCGTAACGGGAACGAATGACGCGCCAACCGCTGTGAGCACGATCCCGCCGCAAACGGGCGTGGACAGTACGGTCGTTTCGCCGTTAGACATCAGCAGCTTTTTCGCGGATGCAGACGGCAGCGATGTGTTGACTTTCGATGCTGGCACAACGTTGCCACCCGGGCTAACGATCGACTCGGACACTGGCATCATCACTGGAACTTACGACGCAGACGCTTCGCAGGGCGGTCCCTACGTGGTCACGATTACCGCCGAAGATCCGTCGGGGGCAACCGTTCAACAATCGTTTACTTGGACGGTAACGAACCCTGGGCCTGACGCGGTGAACGACACCAACACGACTACACAAGGTGTTACCGTCGGTGCAAATGTGCTGACCAACGACAGCGACGTGGACGGCGACACGATCGTTGTCAACGAAGTCAACGGAGTAACGGGGAACGTTAGCGCGACGGTCACCGGCACAAATGGTGGTGAATTCACGATCAACAATAATGGATCATACAGTTTCGACCCGAATGGTTCGTTTGTCTTTCTGGGTGCCACGGAAACAGCGACTACCTCAGTGACTTACCAGATCACTGACAACGAAGGCGGGACGGACACGGCGACGTTGACGATCACCGTGACCGGTACAAACGACGATCCGGTTGCCGATTTGACGGCGATCACGGTTAACGAAGAGAGTGTTAATACGCCGTTGGGTCTGGCCGCGCCAACCGATCCGGACTTGAACGACACGCTGACTATCCAAGTTTCCGGCTTGCCTATCTTGGGGATGGTTACGCTGGCAAACGGAGATGCCGTTTCCGACGGGCAAGTGCTTTCTGTCAGCGAATTGACCGGGCTGCAGTACGACGCTCCGATCGACTATGACGGAACGTCCGACCCCGGTGATTTTACTTACACCGTCACCGACGGCACCACCACGGTGACCGGTTCGACGGACATCACTATCCTGGAAATCAACGATACGCCCTTTAACGTTGGCCAAATTCCAGACCAAGTCAATTTGGATGCGGACACGATCATTGGTCTGGACATCAGCACGCACTTTGACGACATCGAAGACAGCGGCAACTTGACGTTCAATATCAGTGGGTTGCCAACCGGCTTAACCTTTGACGCGACCAGCGGAGTTATCTCGGGCGATATCGACAACAGCGCTTCGCAATCGGGCCCGTTCACAGTAACCGTGATTGCCGAAGACACCGGTGGCGCGACCGTTCAGCAGTCGTTCACCTGGACGATCAACAACCCTGGCCCCGACGCCGTAGATGACACTGGTAGTACCGACGAAAACACCAGTGTTTCCGGCACTGTGTTCGACAACGATAGCGATCCCGATTTGGATACGATCACGGTAACCGAAGTCAACGGGCAAACCGGGGATGTCAGTGTTAACGTTGCTGGCACGAACGGTGGTCAATTCGTTGTTAACTCGGACGGTTCGTATTCGTTCAATCCCGGTAGTGATTTTGACCATTTGGCTGTCGGCGAAACGGCTGTGACATCGGTCGAATACACAATCATCGATGGCGAAGGCGGAACGGATACGGCGACGTTGGAACTGACGATCTTGGGCAGCAACGATGCCCCCACAGCCGTCAACAGCATTCCCGATCAATTCGACGTCGACAACGAAACGATTACCACCGTTGACGTCACGTCGTTCTTTACCGACGTCGATACAAACGACTCGCTCTCGTTCACTGCGGTTGGTCTGCCTGCTGGGCTTAGCATCGATGCAAATACTGGATTGATCACCGGGCAAGTCGACAATAGCGCTTCGCTAGGCAGCGTCTATTCGATCACAGTGACTGCACAAGACGGCAGCAATGCATCGATCTCGCAAACGTTTTCTTGGACGATCACTAACCCCGGTCCCGATGCGACCGATAACGATCTGGGCACAACTGAAAACGGTTCAC
>CAZZDZ010000079.1:15514-19530 GCA_964652675.1 uncultured Pirellulaceae bacterium | reverse complement strand
CTGATCACTTTGTTGCTGAGCTCTTTGACCGATTTGTCGGCTGAAACCAACAATCCAGTTGCCTCGGTCTGACGCGATTCGAGCCACTTACGAAGTGCAAGTGATTCTCGCAAATGCGTCTCTTCGATCTTGGCAGCGAGATTTCGCTTCGAATCAGCGATCTGTCCCGCGACTGCTTCGTGGGCAGCGTTCTGAAAGACCCTGCCGATATTCGAGTTCAATCGCATGTTCAAATCTTTCCACGTGCCGCTAAAGCTCGCATCGACTTCGAGCGTATCGACACCAGCCAAGCTGCGTCCCAGGGACACGGCGGCCGGTGAGTTGGCGTACTTGGAGTCTGAGTGAAGCTTCATTTTCAAACCCGTTTGCTTGCTGACAAACCGACCGGAAATCTGTTCCCCTTGAGCTCGTAGTTCGACCCAAAGTTCGCGTCGTCCGCCAAGGATACTGATCCCTGCATCTGTTTCATTGCCAAGCCGCATGGGACTGGCTTCGTCCTGAGGCCAGTGCAGTGACAACAGGTCCACGTCCGCACCGCTTCGACGATCACGCACCATCTCAACCGCGACGAGTTCTGGTCCATCGAGCTGCAATTTTGCGCGTGTCGGTTCGGCCAGTTGATCGGGAGTAGGAGTCAAGTTCTCAACGATACCGGTCATCGCATAAGCATTGCCGTTGGCTCGTAACAATCCGCTGACTTCGCATTGGCGTACCATGATGCCTGGTCGACGAAGATTACCCAGCAAATCGTAAGTGATTCCACGACTACGATCGGCGTCTTCGGGAGCCAGCACGGTGTAGTTAGCCAGTTCGCGTCCGCTATCTAAGTAGCTGCGGATTTTTCGGACTTGCTGACTGACCATGCCCGACATCAAATCAACACCGAACTCGTCACCTTGTTGTAGCGAAGTCGGCAGATACTGATTGACTTTGTCGATATCGATTTGTTTCGCTCGTTCCAGAGCGGTCATGTCGTCTTTTAAGCGGTTGGGCAATTCGTTGATCGTTTCTCGGACGACTTGCAGTTCGCTACGCGCCGCTTCGGCTCGCGCCAAAGTACGATCAAGTTCTTTCCAGTCGCGAAGCGGATTGTCGATCCCTCGCGCTGCGGTATCACGGATTTCGCGAACGCGTTTTTCCAAGCCACGAGCGCGATCGACTAGTTGCGTGTATTCACGCTCCCAGCGAGTGCGAATCTCGTTGCTTTTGCGTACGGTTTCCATGCCGCCGATGACTGCGTCGGCGTGTTCGCCTAATTGATCGGTTGCACCACGCAAGAACGTTCCCAACATGCCAGCACTGCGTTCCGCGGAATCATCAGGGCTTTGCACATTCGCCAAATGGCCGGAAGTTTCTCGGTCGGAACCGATTTGGATGCCGGTGATTTTGCCTTCACGAGCGACCCAACGACGGTGCAACAACGCGTTGGCATCGACAACCAAATCGATTGTCTCGGCGCGAAACGCGTCCTTCAGCTCTTTGCCCTCGCGAGGATCAGCAACCCGCAAATCGGTGTACTTGATCCGAGGTGGAAAGAACCCGACGCCGGATTCTTGAATTTCAACTTTTGCTCCGGTCGCTTGCTGCAGCCCGCGAACGGTCACGTAAGTGGCAACCGGGCCAAGGCCCCAGCGAACGAGCAACAGGATAAATACAACAATCAGCAATCGTGTAGTAATATAACGCCAGCGAATCATCCCGCTTTCCTTTGCTGTGAGTCGCGCAACTGACGGAGCAAGTAATTCAGTGCTTCGTCGTTGTCTGGGGGAGGTGCTTGTTTTTTCTCTGCAGGTTTTTCCACTGGTGGCTCACGCTTCACAGCGACTCCGTCAGAATTGGCTTCGTAGTCTTTCATGCGAATCACGTCGATTCGTGTTTCGACGCTCACGTGTTCGCCAGCATCTGCGACTTCGTCGTGGTCAGTGGCGATCGATGTATCAGCAAATGACACGTGCTCTCGTTGTGGATTGGGAGCCACATGCGGCGCAAGGACTTCGCGGTGAGCTTGATCTACCAACGTGACCGAATGCTTGGCGACGTTGCGGTTCATACGCTTTTGCGTCTTCTCTTCTTGTTGCTTTTCATCCGCCGCGGTAGGCGCGATCGACTTAAAGAACCAATAGCTGAGCGAGTAGATCGGTAAAAGAGCTGCAACGCCGATGATTAAACTGCCCATCACGACGGAGTTATTCAGGTCCGTCCACGGAACGACCGGCCATTGCCAAGCGGTCGTAAAAGACTCCGCCCAATCCGGGTTGGTCAAAACGTAGTTGCCAACATCATTGCTGTATGGATCCAACCGCGTCGCCAAATAGGAGACGCCGATCGCAGTCAATCCGGCCATCGCGTGGTTCACTCGCAGCGACAGCACCAATATCACCAAAGTCAGCGCGATCAAATTGCCGTGCGGGATGATCCCCAACAGGCATCCAAACGCGACCGCTCCGGCCAGTTGATGCGGGTACCTGCGACCAGCGACCGCCTTTTTAATTGTCTTGAGTAGTTTGATCGTCCAAATGACCATGTTGGTGCGCCTCCATGCGCACTGTTCGTTCACTGCTCTTTCGTGCAGCTAATTGGGAACCTTCTCGTGGTCGTTATCGGCAAGACTTACCCGGATATTCAATACAGTCCGCAAATTTTTACACGTTCAGGCCGATATAGGCGTCTCAGACGCGAATCTAGGGAAGCTAGCGAACCCTGGCTAAATCGTGGGTGATTGGCGAGACAGCCGTTTTTGCTGACAATTGGGGGTGATTGACCAGACGTGTCACGCCCAACGCGACACTCAATACGGACAGACCTCTGAAGGCCACATTTTGTGGTTTCCATTCTCGCTGCAGGAAGCAACTTAACGTGAATCAATCGCGCAACCCTGAACCGCCCAGCAACGACAACTTGATTGATGGTCAATGCTGCGAAACCCATTTTCTGGGTTGGGATGCGCCTTTCCTGCCCCGCGTGGTCGAATTTCTGTGGGAGCAGTACGGACAAGATGGTTGCTTTGACCTCAGTAATACTGTCTGTGTTTTGCCGGCCGCTCGCAGCACAAATCGATTGCAAGCTCTTTTGCGCGATCGGGCGACTCAAGCGGACATGGAATACTGGCCGCCAGAAATCACGACCGTTGGCCAGTTAGCAGAGCATCTTTACAAACCCGCTGGAAAAATCGCGACGGATTTCGAGCAGACTTTGGCGTGGTCCGAAGTCTTGCGCGCGATGAACCCACAGGACTTGCTACCACTGCTGCCGACATTGCCACCGGCCGGTTCGTTGACGGCGTGGTTAGAACTGGCGGCGACGCTGCAACGTTTGCGCGCCGAACTTGCCTCTTGTCGATTGAGTTTTGCCGACGTAGTCGAATCTGCGGAGACTGAATCGGAGCAGCGTCGGTGGCGATTGCTGGACCGACTGCACGGTCGATATTTGAAAGTGATCGAACAAGCGGGATTGATGGATCCACACGGTGCTCGCAACCAAGCGATCGACGATTCAACCTGCGAAGTCGACCGACAAGTCGTCTTGGTCGGCGTCAGCGACTTGAGTGATGTGCTGGTTGCCATGCTTGCCGAAGTATCCGACCGCGTCACTACATTGGTCGCCGCGCCACAATCGCACGCCAACCATTTTGTAGAATTCGGCAACGTCAACACCGCTGTTTGGCTGAAACACGAATTGCCATTGAGCGATGAACAATTGGTTGTCGCGGGCGACGTCTCTGATCAAGCAACTGCGGTGGCGGAAATCTTGGCCGATTTTGCTGATTCCTTTTCGGCGGATCAAATCACGGTGGGAACAACTGATGAATCGCATGTCAGCCCCATCGAATTGGAACTTCGCGGCTGCGGTGTCACGACCTACCGCCAACTTGGGTGGACCGTCACCGAGACCGCGATTGGTCGGCTACTAAATTTGACGACTAGCCATCTGCAGCGTGGTACTTGGCAAACGTTGGCTGCTTTGACGCGTCATGCCGATGTGTTTCAGTTTGTGACGAAAGAAATCAACAAACGAGC
>CAZZDZ010000079.1:13649-15414 GCA_964652675.1 uncultured Pirellulaceae bacterium | reverse complement strand
ATTTATGCCGACAGCGAAACCGAAGACAATACGCCACTAACGCGGACACTATCGGCGCTGGGTGTCGTTCGAGGCTTGCTTGGTCGGCTTCAAAATCTAAATGATGAATTGGACGTGGCGGTGTCTGGCTCGGTCGCGATGGAAATGATTAGCAGCCGCCTGACGAATCTGCGAGTTTCTGATTCGCCTCAACCCGAGGATGTTGAAATTCTTGGTTGGCTGGATTTGCCGATGGATGACGCACCGGCGATGGTCTTGATGGGATTGAATCATCCGTTTGTTCCCGAAGCGGTGACGAGCGATCCGTTTTTGCCTGGTGCCTTGCGAACTCAGTTGCGGATGGTCGACAACGATCGTCGCTACGCGCGCGATGTCTACGCGATGCAGCTGTTGATCGCGACTCGCAAATCGATCCGTTTTATCGTTGGAAAAAATGCCGCCGACGGATCGCCGACGCCGCCCAGTCGAGTGATCGCGGCTGCTCCGGCTGTGGATTCGGCACGGCGCGTTCGCAAATTGTTGAGCGAACAGCGACCAAACGTGGTTGTGCAACACAGATGGGACAAAGGCGTCGACGTCACCAATTTGCCGATTCCCGTTTTGGGCGGCGCCGACATCAATCGAATGAGCGTGACGTCGTTCAGCAGTTACTTGAACTGCCCGTATCGATTCTACTTGCGAAACGTGCTAAAGCTGCGTCCTTTGGATGATGCGACTGCGGAATTGGCAGCCAACCAGTTTGGCGACCTTGTGCATGGTGCGTTGGAAAACTTTGGTCAGTCATCAGACAAAGATCTTACCGACGCGTCCAAAATCGAAGCTTCGTTGTTGGAGCACCTGCACGACTACGCAGCAGACACTTATGGGACGTCGGTGGCGATGGCGGTTCAGTTGCAAGTCAAGCAGGCCGAGCTGCGATTAAAAGTCTTTGCCAAACAACAGGCACAGCGGATGGCAGAAGGTTGGATCATTCACGAAGCAGAAGCCAGCGTCGAAGAAGTGGACACGCTGAAATCAAAGGCTGCTGGGATCACGGTCGATGGAAGAGTGATGGGCATCCGTGGTCGCTTTGACCGAATCGATCACCACCCTGCAACAGACCGTTGGGCGATTTTGGATTACAAGACACACGGTCACAGTCCGTACAAAAAACACATCAAGAAAAAGGACGGCGAAGAGACCTGGGTTGATTTGCAATTACCGCTGTACCGAATGCTAATACCGTTTTTGGGCATTGATGCCGATCCGGCACAAGTCCAACTTGGTTATTTCAATATCAGCGAAAAAGAAGAAGAGACAAAGGTGAACCTCGCAGATTTCACCGAGTCACAAATGAAGTCCGCAGAGCAAGTGATCCATCAAGTCATCCGTGACATCTGGGCGGACAAGTTCGATCCGACCGACGAACGTGTTTTGTATGACGACTATGAAAGTATCATGCAGATGCGCGTGCCGCAGCGTTTGATCAATCAAGTCGACCAAGCAGAAATGGTTTTCTTGGAGGACGTGGTATGAGCAAGACACCAGCTAAGCCATCGAAATCGAATTCAGGTTACAGCCAACTGGAACTCTTTGGCGACGATGACGACTCGGTTGCCCAAACCGACGTGAAATCAGAACCCGAAAGTTCCAGTGTTCCTGCAGCGACAGTTCCTGTTACAGCGGTTCCCGTTGCGACGAAACCCAAAGCGGCTGGTCGACCCAAACGAGCGGTTAAGAAACGCGCAAAAGCGACAACGTTAGTTACCGATGACGTGGTCTCGGT
>CAZZDZ010000079.1:0-13549 GCA_964652675.1 uncultured Pirellulaceae bacterium | reverse complement strand
GAAGAGGCTTCGGTCGAAGAATCGGTGATCCGTGGTATTGATATTGCCAACGCCGATTTGAACCGACTCCGTATTGATTCTCCCGAAGTCCAAGCTTGGGCGCAGCCTGTTGAAGGAGACGCGTTGGCAACCAAACTTGTACGTGCATCGGCCGGTACCGGCAAAACCTACCAACTGACGGCACGTTTGCTAAAGATATTGCTGCAGGGAGCACCGCCGGAGACCGTCTTGGCGACCACGTTTACGCGAAAAGCCGCTGGCGAGATTCTCCACCGACTCTTGCTGACTTTGGCCAATGCGGCGGACGAAAACAACGATGCTGCGTTGGAAGAACTGCGCAATCAAGTTGAAATTGAGACTTTGCCGCGAAGTGTTTGCGTGCAACTACTTGATACGATTCTGCGCAACGTTCATCGCTTGCGAATCTGCACACTCGACAGCCTGTTCGCTCAGCTTGCCCGTTCGTTCCCATTCGAACTCGGGTTGCCAGCGGCGTGGCGATTGACCGACGAGATCGAAGAAGCTTGGCTAAAGGAGCGTGCGGTCGAATCGGTCGTGTCGTCGTTGGATCCAGGCGAAATGATCACCGTGCTTTCCATGCTGGGCAAAGGGGACGCGAAGCGATCGGTTGCGTTTGAACTGATCAGTGTGGTCGATGCCGCATATAGCTCTCAACGACAATGTGGGCCGGACGTTTGGAAAAAGTTGCGTGCTCCCAAAGCTCCCGAGCAGGCGGATTTGACACGAGCGGCTGGCCACATGCGCCAGGCCGAACCAAAACAAAAGAGTTTGCGAGAACGACTTGAAAAAGCCGCCGAGTTGATCGAATTAGGACAGTTCTCAAGCTTGGCGCACGACACATTGATCAGCAATATTGCCGCCGCACGGCGCAACAAAGCAGAGGTGAAATTCGGCAGGTCACGTTTTCCGGCCGGATTGGATGCCGCATTCGATGTTTTGTACGACGCCGTTCGCAGCGATGTGCTGTCGCGATTGCGAGCACAAAACGAAGCGACCGGAGACGTGTTGGCTGCCTATGATTTTCAAGTCACCCAGTTAAAACAAGGACTTCGGACGCTTGGGTTCGAGGATGTCACGGTTCGATTGGCGAACCAGTTTCGCGCGTTGGACCATCGTGCGTTGGCCAGCCGGATGGACGGCGCGATCAATCATTTGTTGTTGGACGAATTCCAAGACACGTCACCGATTCAATGGCAAGTCTTGCGTCCGCTGGCCCGGCACGCTGCTGCCGAACCAGACTCCAAACGTGGTCCCGAGTGGCAAGTCCCACGCTCGTTCTTTTGTGTTGGTGATGTAAAGCAAGCCATTTACGGCTGGCGTGGTGGTGTCGCTGCGATTTTTGATGCCGTAGGCGATCAGATCGATGGTGTCCAAGAAGTTGAACAGAACACCAGCTATCGCAGCAGCCCAGTCGTCTTGGATGTGGTCGATCGCACGTTCAAGAATTTGCATCGCCACCCCATGGTCGCTGATGCTGGCTCGAAAGACCTAACGCAAAAATCGACGCATGTTGCTGACGCGATGGACCGTTTCTCGCGACGGTTCCCTCAGCACATTGCGTTCAAAAAGGAACTGCCCGGTTACGTGCGTTTTGAAACGGCGCGCAAGCTAGATACAAAAAACATAGAACAACAACGCAAAGCCTGCTTTGAAGACGCGGTAGCCAAAATCAAAGAACTCAACGCGGCCGCGCCAAATATTTCCATCGGTGTTCTAACCCGCAGCAACAAAGCGGTCGCCGCGATGATTTTCTTGTTGGATCAGGCTGGGGTCGAAGTCAGTCAGGAAGGTGGAAATCCATTGATCGATTCCGCTGCGGTCGATCTGGTATTGTCCGCATTGATGATGGCCGAACATCCCGGTGACAAGCGATGGGCGTTCCATGTCCAGTCGTCTCCGCTTGGCGAATCATTGGGAGAAAACGCGGGCGACGCAATCCGTGCGATGGTCGAAGACGTTGGGCTAAGCGAAGCGATTGAATACTTGGCCGCCATTTTGGCTCCCAGTTGTGATGCTCGCGACACGCTGCGATTGCGACAGTTGACTCAGTTGGCGATGAACTACCAACGAAATGCGGCTCCACGTCTGCGAGATTTTGTCCGCATGGTTCGCGAGAAACGGATCGAACGGCCCCAAGCGGCCCCCGTGCGTGTGATGACGGTTCACCAGTCAAAGGGACTAGAGTTCGATGCCGTCGTTTTACCCGAACTGGATGGCACGTTAACCAAATCTGGCGGCGGATGCGTTGCGGATACTCGTGAATTGGGAGAACCGCCGCACGCGATGACGCGATCGATCAACAACAAATCTTGGCACTTTTTACCCGAACCGTGGCAACGCGCGTTTGGGGCGCGTGTGGCCAGCGAGATCACCGAGTCGCTTTGTTTGTTGTACGTCGCGATGACACGGGCGCGTCAAGCTCTTTACATGTTCATGCCGCCAACAAAGAAAACAGAGTTCAATATCAAATCGTCTGCTTCGTTGATCTATCACGCACTCGATAGCCAGCAAGATGCGACCGCAGGTAGCGAATTGTTGTTTGATGTGGGCGACGAGAATTGGCACCAATCGTCAGCGACCGCATCGAATTGTTCGATTGAAAAACCAACCAGTGCCATAAAAAAGAAAATTCAGTTTCAACCGTTGCCAGATGTCCCCAACCGCAACAAGTAGCTTCGCGCTGTGGTTTGGACGAACCGTCGCGTAAAACCCTTCATCACCCCGAGAACATTCGCCATTGTCTGATCGCAAGATTCTTCACGCTGCTGACATCCATCTGGATAGCGCCCTGCAAAAACTGGGTTCTTACCAAGATGCGCCCGCTGAAAAAATCCGCGGCGCCTCTCGCTGCGCTCTTCAAAACATGACTCAATTGGCGATCGATGAGCAAGTCGATTTGGTGGTGATCGCGGGCGATTTGTACGACGGTGATTGGCGAGACGTCCACACGGGTCTGTTTTTTGTTTCTCAAGCAAAGCGGTTGGTCCAAGCCGGGATACCAATCGTTGTCATTCGTGGAAACCACGACGCTGCCAACTTGATGACTTCATCGCTCCCTCTGCCCAAGAACCCAGACGGCAGCGAAATCATGATGGCGGCCGATCGCGTCGACGAACGAGTTTTTGAAAAGATCGGTATCAGCGTTCACGGGCGTTCGTTCGGAAACCGCGAAGAAAAAGAGGGCATGGTCGGCCAATACCCCAGCCCCCATCGCGGCATGTTCAATCTGGGATTGATGCACACCAGCTTGAATGGGTCCGCCAACCACGACCGCTACGCTCCCTGTTCTGCGGTCGAACTAACCGACAAAGAATACGATTATTGGGCGTTGGGACATATTCATGTCCGTGGTCAACACGGCATCGATGGCGGCGCACCGATTGTTTTCAGTGGCAACATTCAAGGGCGACACATTCGCGAATCGGGAGCCAAGGGTTGCATCATTGTTGATGTCGACTCGCGCGACCAAACAACGCAACGTTTTGTGCCTTTGGATGTCGTCCGCTGGGAAGTTTGCCTGATCGATGCCAGTCAAGTTGATTCGGCAGACGACATCATGGATTTGTATCAGGCCTGGTTGAGCCAAACACTGCTTCAGATCGAGGATCGAATGTTGGTCACACGGATTCGCGTGACTGGCGCAACAAGGTTACATGCTGAACTGCACCGCAATCGGCGCAGCATTGAAGATTCCCTCCGATCGATCACGATTGCCCACGGTGACGACAGAACTTGGGTGGAAAAACTGAGCGTCCAAACTTCGTTGGCATCCACTGCGATGGCGTCCGGCGAAATGGACGGCCCCATGCAAAGTCTGCATGCTGTTATTGATGGGCTGCGCGGTAGCGACGACGCTGCCAAGGCAATCGAAAGTGAATTGAATTCACTGCTGAAAAAGTTGCCGGTCGACATGATCGGCAAAAACACGGATATCAACTTGGACGACCCGGTTTGGATCGACCAAGTGATCAGTTCTGCATCGGCCGATCTAGTTGATCGCCTGGGACGGGAGGTCGGCCAATGATCATTGAACGTTTAGACTTGCGAGCGTTTGGTAGTTTTACCGATTTCTCACTGGACTTGTCCGCATCGCCAAATCGATTTCACATCATTTGCGGGCCAAACGAATCCGGTAAATCAACCAGCCTGCGCGCGATCACGTCACTTTTGTATGGGATGCCCAGCAAATCAGTCGACAGTTATCTGCACCCGACCGCAAAAGTGCGAGTTGGCGGTCGGCTTGTCGATGCGGACGGCAACGTATTGGAATGCGTCCGCAAACGCGGAAAAAAAGAAACACTTCGAAACGCTGATGACAGCGAACCAATCGACGAAATGCTGATGCAGCAAATGTTGCGTGGTGTGGACCGAAAAACGTTTGAACAACGTTTTGGACTTTCGCACGATGAGCTAGTTCAAGGCGGCGCGGAGATCATTTCCGGTGGTGGTGACCTGGGCAGCATTCTTTTCGCCGCCGGTGCAGGTGTCAGCCGACTGCGTGAAGTCCAAGCAGATTTGCAAAAACGATGTCGCGAAATCTATATCCCTCGGGGTTCAAAAGGTTCAACGAACCAGATTTTGCGGGACCTGAACGAAAAGAAGAATCTGCTGCGGCAAGCACAGATTCCACCCGCCGATTTTCAACTTCACAAAAGTCGCCTCGGTCAACAACGCGATCTGGTTGCAAAGCTTGAACAGGAAATCAAAGCGACCGCGAGCGAGCTATTGCGATTTCAGTCGCTTCAGAAATCGTTGCCGTTGATTCCAAAGTGGAAATCGACCAACACTACGTTGCGTTCGCTCGAAAGCGTGCCTCTGCTGGACAATGCGTTCGCCGAACGACGTCGAAACGCTGAAACAAACCGAGAAGTCGCAGCAAGAAAAATCGCTGATCTAACGCAGCAACTGGCCAACCTGAAGGAAACGCATCAATCGCTGGAGATTGATTCGAAATTGATGGAGCGAGAGGGGCAAGTCGAACAGTTGTACAAAAAGCTAGGGGCTCGTGAAGACGCTGATCGCAAACGTGTTCAGTTGCAGCGTGAGCTAGCCGAACTTGATCGTCAAATGCTTGTCGTTTTGAAAGAATGGCAAATTGATGTCGAGATCACCGACGGCGTTTCACACAGTGACGCGATCGAGCAAGCCGTGGTCAAATATCGTGTCAGCGATGCGGTTCGCACCCGTGTCAATGAACTCAGCCGCAAACATGAAGGTGTGATGCAGCGAAGAGACGATGCCGCCGAAGAAGTGGAGTCAATCAAACAGAAAATCTCGGATATCCAAGAGCAGCTTGATCAGTCCGAAGCAGGCGGCGACCCCGATGCGCTGAACCAGTTGCTTGATTCGATTAGCCACCCCGATGCGTTCTTGAACAGTTTGAATGACCATCAGACAGATGTAGATCGCGCGAAACGCAATTGTGACACGATTCACCGTCGGCTTGTGGGCACCGACGCGACTTATGCCCAGGTTGCCAAGTTTCGATTGCCCAGCGATTCAACGTTAAGTGAATTGACGCAGCGAATGCATGAAACGGCGGCGGCAGTCGCAGCGGCAAAATCTAAGCACGAAGAGTTTGTCGGTCAGCGCAACGATATCAATCGACGAATTCGCGCCGAAGAAAAGGGCCAACCGCTGCCTACGCTAACTGCATTGCAGCAGGCACGCGACGAACGCAATGCGCTGCTTGAAAAACTCAATGCACAAACTTCTCCCAGCGAGAAAGACATTGCGGATCTGCGGGCCGCCACGACCAAAGCCGACCAAATCGTCGACACCATTCGTCAACACGATGACCAAGTCCGTCGGCGATCAATGGATTTGGCAGAACTGGAAGGGTTGAACGAAGAAATCGAAGCGAACGAATCGCTGATCGAACAGCGCGTCGAAGCGGCCGAGTCGGCGCAAATGCAATGGCAAGCCGTTTGGCAGAAGATCGGCGTGGTAGCCGATTCGCCAGTGCGAATGCAACTTTGGGTGACCGACCATGAACAATTGGTGCTCGCTGTGGACGCGTTGGGTGAAGAGAAAAAACGTCTGAATGATCTCCAGCAACGCATCCAATCGACGTGCAGTCGCTTACGAACAGCAGTCGAGGCATCCGCGTTGGTTGGTGCGGGCCCCGAATCTGAATCGTTTGGAAACGCGACGCTATTCGCACAAGAAGATTCTCAGATCGACTTGGTTCGTTTGTACGACGAAGCACTCACCGTGCGACGACGACTTGCGGACGATCGCGCACGGCGAAACGAATTGGAATCACGCTTGCTGGAATTGAAACAACGTCTGCCCGAATCCAAAACTCGTTTGCAGACAAAACAAAAGCAGGCGGACGCTTGGCAAAGTGATTGGGAAACGGCAACGAGTTCGTTTTCGCAGAACACCGATGGGACACCAACCGTTGTCGGTGAGATGCTTGCTCAAGTCAGCCGTTTGGTCAATCAAAAAAGCAAACGTGATGAACTGGAGCGGCACATCCGATCGATCGCCGAAGACGACGAGGCGTTTCAAAAGGAAATTGCTGAATTGGTGTCGGCACTGGAGCGAGAGTTTGTCGACGACGGTGCAAATGAAATCGTACGCATGCTGTTTGTGGAACTACAGTCGACGCGAGAAGTGATCACAAAGCGATCATTGATTCAGCAACAGATCGCGGACGTTCAGCAGCAACTAACCGAAATGTCAGAGCGACAAACTGAGTGCGACGTGATCGTACAACAACTTTGCGCCGAAGCTGACTGCAGCGACTTTGCGGCGCTGCTGGATGTGGAGCGAAAGTCCCAGCAAAAGTCGGATTTGGAATCAACGCGCAGTGCATTGGAAGACCAGATCGGCCTACTAGCTGGCAAAGCCGAATTGCACGAATTCGTGGAAACGGCAATGCAGCAAGACGTCGCAACATTAGAAATCGACGTGGAGCAATTGCAGTCGAAGCTAGAGCAAGCGAAAGAGCAGTTGAATCAGGCGCAACAAGAAGTCGGCGCTCTGCAAAACGAATTTGACAAGATCGATGGCAGCAGTGAGGCTGCAGATTTGAGCCAAAACATCCAGTTCCTTGCAGGGGATTTGACGCGTGACACCGAAGAGTATGTGCGGCTAAAGATTGCGTCGATGATCCTGCAGCGCAGTATCGAACATTACCGCAATGAAAATCAGGGCCCTGTTTTGCAGTATGCACGCAAGGTTTTTGCGCAGCTTACTTGTGGGCAATACGAAAGCCTGCGAGTCGACTACGACGCGAAAGGACAACTGGTATTGCTGGGCGTTCGCGCTGGCAAAACTTCGATCGATGTGCCAGCTCCAGCGATGAGTACGGGGACGGCGGATTCACTTTACTTGGCGCTTCGGTTGGCCTCGCTGCGTCACCAACTGAGCCAAGGGACGCGGATTCCGTTGATTGTCGATGACTGTTTGGTGCAGTTGGATGATCAACGAACGGTTGCGGCACTGAATGCTTTGTCAGAGCTGGCCAACGAGACACAGGTGATTTTGTTCACCCACCATCAGCATGTTGTCGAACTGGCGAACAAAAACCTGCGATCGGATGAGTTCCACACTCACGACTTGGTCTGCTAGCAAGTCGCGACGCTGGATAACCCCTACAAACGTTGTTTGTGGAACGCAGATAGCGCGGCGCGATGTGTCCGGTTTGATTGCGTTGGGCATCAGAATGGGTGTTGCCGATGGGATAGTACGGGTGGACATGGATGTCCGCATTAGTTGTGCTCGCGACATGGATGCCGCCGATGCTTGGCCTTTCATCATTCGATTTCTTTGCAGATCATTTCGTCGGGGAAGATACCCTGGTTGATCGCCGAGATTTTTTGCGTGGAACTGCGCTCGCAGGAATTTTACCGTTTGGCTTCGGTCGCAAGGATACTGTGATCGAGAACGGAATCGAGATTCCGGCCAACCCTCTGAAAATCATCCGCGAGAAACGCCGCGATGCGCTAACAGCCGTCGTTCGAGCGCAAATAGACACACTGTGGTGCGGACGACAGGGCGACAACGCCTGTCAGATCGTCAACGAAATCCTGGTCTACGTTAGCTATTTGCCAAGACGCGTTCAGCACGGTATCAACATGGCGTTGCTGTGGATGGACGGCTACAGCGCCAAACATGCCGGGGGCCGTTTAAAAAGTCTCTCGCCTCAACGACTGCGCCAAGTCCTCAACCAAGGCGAGTATCCACGACAACGATTTTCGCCACCGTTGATTCTGTGGGAAGAAGACCATTTGTTGCACCTGGCGGTCAGCGGCGTCACGATGTTGGGTCGAATGGTGATCCACTCACGCACTCCGGCGCGAAACTTGATCGGGCTAGGCTGGTCGGAGATTTGTGAACGGTCCGAGAATCTTGTTCGAGTCGACCGTCCGCCGCTTGCTGATTTGTCGGACTATTACGATGTGTGCATCATCGGTAGCGGCGCCGGTGGCGCTACGATGGCAAATCGTCTGTCCGCAGCGGGCAAACGTGTCTTGATCATTGATTTGGGCGATTTCGTCAGCCCGGATGCGTTGATTCAAAAAATCCCTCAGCCTGATGGTTCCGTCAAACTGGCGCCGCCACGAAGCGACGAAGTTCTGTATCGATTGTACAAAGATGCTGGTGGTCAAATCGCAGGCGGACTGGGTGGAATCAAATCAAAGCTTGACTTGGCGATTCCCGCACGCCGAAGGAAAATGCGAGCACCGCAAACGATCAACATTTGCCAAGCCAAAGTGTTTGGCGGTGGCCCCTACGTAAACAACGCAATCCACTTGCCAATCCCGCAAGAGGTCTACGACGAAAAATGGCTGGGACGTCAGCCAACAGACGTGCCGTATGAAACCATGTCGATTTTGATGTCGGGCATCAAGAGCGAACTGGGAGTGAACACCGAAGTCACCGACGTGCAAATCAGTGATCGCAGCATGCGATTCAAAGAGGGTTGTGAAGCACTGGGCGAAGAAGTGCAACCATTGCCCGTCGCGATGCGAAAGGAATGTCTTGGTTGCGGCAGCGACAACAGCGTGGACAGCTTTGGCGATCACGTTGGTGGCATTCATCCTTATTCGCCCAATGGTGCCAATAGTTTCTTGGTCCAAGCGATGCACAATCCTTCGCCTGCAGCGGTGTCTTATCGCACGACCGCAGATCGAATTCGGTTTCAACGAGATCAAACGGGGGCGCTACAAGTTCAGGGTGTCGATGTTCGGCGGACCGAAGACTCCGGTTGTCAGACCAGGACAACCATCAAAGCCAAGCAGTACGTTGTCGCGGCGGGAGTCGGTGCGACCACCAAACTACTAAGCCAGAGTTTGCACTCAGCAGGTTTGCGCAACCAAAACTTGGGGAAGCGTTTGTCCGCCAATGTTGGCACGGCGGTCTACGCCATGTTCGACAAACCGATCTGGCCATCGGGCAGCGGACGTCCCGAACCAGGCGTGACTCAGTGTTTTTTGGTCGATCGGCGGATGATCGAAGAAAACGGTCAAATGGTCGAAGAACCCGCTCTGGAAAACTGGTTCCACTTCCCTGGTACGGTTGCGCTGGCGTTGTGCGGTTGGTTCAAAGAATTCGCATGCGTGATGAAAAAGTTTAATCACCTATCGATGTCGGGGATCGTTGTCCCAACGCAAGTGCGTCGCAGCAACTATGTCGATTCGTGCGGCAAGTTTCATATGGAAGTAGACTGCGACGAGTTCGAGCTTTTGTTGCGTGGGATGCGTCGAATCGCACGTATTTACTTCGCCGCCGCCAAGCCTGGCGACGGGGTGACGCTGTTTTTGCCAACGAAATCTGTTTTGATGCGAGGCGATCGTCCCGCCAAAATTCGGTGCATGGCGGATTTTGAATGGGCCTTGTGCCAAATTCGCAAACGCGGACCGGCCTACATCAATTTGTTGACAACGCACCCTCAAGGCGGCGCGTCGCTGGGCGATACGGTCGATCCGACGACGTTCCAGCTGAAAACAGACTGTGGCGAACGAATCGAAAACCTAACCGTTTCGGACGCCTCTATTTTCCCCGCCGGTTGCGAGATCAACCCGCAACTAACGGTCAAGGCGCTAGCTGCGTTGGCCAGCGAACAAGTGATCAAACGCGTGGATGCCGCGTAAACAAGAAAAGCCCAGTTAACAGACTGGTTTTTTCAGAATGGGCTTTTCAGGGATCTACGATTGACTCTGCGTCCGTCGCTCTTGCGTGTTCACCGGATCGGCTAATCCGCGCTGCCTAGATCACTTCGTTGGAGCAGGGGTTCGCAGGATATGAGCGATCGCCCAAACAGGTGAGAACAGCAACAATAGCCGACGTTTGATAGTCACCATCCATCGCTCGGATTTGTCATGCGGAAACATCGTGAAGGTAAGCACGACCATCAGGCACCCATACAAAATCGACAACCCTAGCGCACCGATGATGCATCCCCAAGCCGCCAGTGTGATAGCCGAGACTTCTCCGACGGAACCGTCAAGGTTGCTTAGTGGTCCCAACACTCCGCCTGCTAAAAATCCGTGCAGTACGCCACCAAACATTGACATGGGAACGAAGGCGTCAATTTGCCACAACGGAGTCTCAGCAAAGCTCTCGAATTGGGGGCAGTTGGGATGCTTGCGATACTGCTGGAGAATTTCGTGGTAGAGTGCCGAATCTAAGTCCTCTGTATTTGGATGGCCTGCGTGGCGTTGGTAGTCCACGCACAATTTGACTAACAGATACCTGTCATGAATTTGCTCAGGTGATTGCTGATGGTCGTCGTAGTAGTAGTCCAACAAACCAAAAATAATCGATCGACAAGGGCGGTACGTAAACGTCGCGATCAATCCTGCCAAAGTTGCCCAGAGCCCAGACGAAACCACCTCGCGATCAAGTGCGTAGATGGTGATGGAAACGATTGCTCCCCAGACAAACCAGAGCACAACCCACCAGAGAGGCGTTTGGGAGGGGAATTCGTTTTCAAAATCGTCGTCGTATTCACGCTCGTTCATTTGTTTCGTACGCCGAATGAATGCGATTCGAGAAACGTCGGGCTGTGAGCTGAACTGCTAACAGCCGTTACTTCATGCGAACTTTTGCAAACGGTGGTTGCCAACTGGGGCCAAGGGATGCGTCGTTGGTGGTGACACCGGCTTCGGATCGATCCAAGTGGTTCATCAGTGGATGATCCGGCATCGCATTGAGTGCTTCTGCGGTATAGAAGTGCACTCGGCCGTCTTCGTAGAGAACGTTGATTCCTTTTTGGCTGTGGCCAAGCTGTTCACTACGGACACCGTCTCTGCCGATCGTCGAAATCGGAGCGTCGGACATCACCGCGAACGTGGATCTTGATTCAAACTTAGGTGCCGTCAATCGGTTCGCTTCGATGACACCCAATGTGTAAGCGTAGTGGCCGCCGATCATGCGTTGCAGTTCTGACAAGCGACTGCTGGATGCTTGTCGCAAATCGTTACTGGTGACAATTTCGTTGGGGCTAACCAGTTGCCCTGGATTGGACTTGGGCGGGTTGAACGATGGACACCAACGGACGGTTGGATCGTCCAACAAACCTGCGTCCCGTAGCCGGACAGCATAAACGCCTGCAAAAGCTTCGGGGCCTTGGCCGGCAACGGCGGGTAACTGAGCACGTTCGTTGCGCAAAACGTACTGGATCAAATCAGTACCAAGTTGGCGAAGCTGGTCGCTGCACGCCGCTTTGCGAGACTCGAATCTGCCTTGTGCGATCGCTGGCAACAACAGCCCCAGCAAAACAGCGACGGCAATTGACCCACTGGCCCAATCAAGCCAACGGCCTGATGAACGACTGGACGATTCGATCGCCTCGCTCATCGGCAGCAAGTTAACCGGCGTCGATTCCTGGCTGTGTGTTTCGTTCGCACTTGGTAGTGGAGGCAATGCGTCAAGCGTTCGCGAAACCAAATCGCTGCTGGGTCGCGAGACGGGTTCGTAGTCGTCTTCCAGAGGACGCAAAGATTCTTCGATCCGCGCCAGTTCATCTCTTGCAGCGGGGTCATCACGCAAAAGCTGCGCGATTCGGCGCATCTCGTGAGGCTCCAGGGCGCCGAGCAAATAGCCAAGAAGATCTTCGTGCATTACTGCCTAAACCGGAGCGTTCAACTGAGAACTAAAGTTACCGAGACACATTCTCGGATGATTCCCCTCACAGTCTTACGATGCTTGAGCGAAAAGGTTCGCCCAAGCATCCCACTGTTGTGCTGAATCATTCTTTGGGGGAATCATGTGTGTCGCTCCACAAGACGCCCAAACGTTGGACGGCAGCGTGAAGACGACTTTTGACAGTCCCAACAGGAATCCCCAGTGCCTCGGCCGCTTCACGGTACTTAAGGCCTTGGTAGTAAACCAAATGGATGACTTGTTGCATCGGCTGCCCCAACGTTGCAACCGATTCGTGAACCCATTTGCCATTTTCATGTTTCGATGCCGTTAGCAGTGGGTCTGGCATCGAACCGACCAATTTGTCGGACCAACTGCCCGAACGCTGATCGTCGTCCGATCCGGCGGTTCGATCCAAGCTGACCATGCGATGGCGTTTGTTGCGACGCTGAGTATCGATCGCTTGGTTGGTTGCGATTGCGTACAACCAAGGCCGAAACCGACGTTTGGCGTCAAACTGGTGGCACTTTAAGTGCACGTGTAGGAATGTACCCTGAAAAGCGTCTTCGGCCATTTCTACGTTACCCATGTAGCGACGTAGGTAGCTGAATATCTCTCGTTCGTAGCGACTGATCAAAACTTCATAAATTGCACGTTCACCTGATTCACGATACTGAATGATCAGGGCTTCGTCTGTCAGATCTTGTAAGGCAACCTCTGCATGGGTTGCTTTTTCAGCGAGTTGAAGTGCCATGGGTTTCCTCCCGGGCGAGGTGGGGAGCTAGATAAGGTTTCGTGACTTCGTGGGCGCTTGGGCTATTCTTTAGCACGCGTCGTGGCAGTCGCCAAACCGCCTGAAATGGAACTTCTCGCAAGAATTAGTCCCAGATAGCAGCAAGATCGAGCAATTGCTTTTTCGCAGTGCTGATACTACGCATTATCGGACAGAATGGGTCGCACGTCAAAACAAATAAACTGCGTGATTTAGTTCACAAAGTCGGCGTTTTGAGCCGTCAAAACTGCGTCTTTTCGCTTTTGTCCGGGGCTCAGGTACAAAATGTCCTGCTCGAGCTGGAAAACGACCCTGGATCGGCCAGACGCTGGCAAAAATAAAATGTGCGTGAAAGGCCTAACTCAACCATGCTGGCCCCTTTCCAAACAAGTTTGGGAGAGAGCGAAGCCAAAAGAGACGCGCGGACGAACACGTCCAACCCATCCACACTGGCTCCCCTCTCCTTCAACTTGTTGAGGGAGAGGGGCCGGGGTGAGGGAGCCAAGCGCAACCGATCGATCATCCACCGCCGTTTCATTTGGTGCCGTACAAACGCCGACCAACCAGCCTGAGCGCATTCCAACAAAGCCAAGGCTGTTACACCACCGTCGCTTCGGTCGAGAATTTGAATTCATCTTGTCCTATGATTCGAACAAGCAT
>CAZZDZ010000078.1:2872-19561 GCA_964652675.1 uncultured Pirellulaceae bacterium | reverse complement strand
ATTCCGAAAACGTCGATTCCAACAACTAGGTACCCTCGCCCTATCGACTTGGCGAAAACCTACCAACCGGTTGGCCAGCCTGTTCAGCCGGTTGTTCAACCCAATGTTCAAACTGCTACCCAGTCTGCTGCTCAGCCAGTTCGCAAAGACGAATCAGTTGAGTCGCGCGTTGCCGCTACTGACACCAA
Organism: uncultured Pirellulaceae bacterium; assembly: GCA_964652675.1. Lineage (GTDB taxonomy): Bacteria > Planctomycetota > Planctomycetia > Pirellulales > Pirellulaceae > K23-9. The sequence continues at coordinate 19,373 of CAZZDZ010000078.1, read as the reverse complement.
TGGTTCGATCAAGACAAACGGTTTTGTTCACGATCCAGCTGTAGTGCGTTATGCAGGCGGGAATCCAAACAGCCACGCGGCTCAGCAAGGAATGTCCGCTGCCCAGCTTGCGAATCACTCCAAACCAATAGCGCCTACTGCGGCGGGGCAATCTGCTCCCGCTGGGATCCGGTCGGGGGTGGCATTCCAAAACGAAGTCGTGCGAATGGGAATGGACGCACTGTATCACGCCGAAGAAGCTGACGAACGCGGCACCCCACTGCTTGCCAGATCATTCCTCATGCGTGCACTCGATCGATTTGCCGAAGCAAGTCATCGTCCAGGTCAACCCAGAAGTGGTTCCCTGTCGTTGGAAGCAGCGATGACTGCACTGCGAGAGTGCGCCGACTTTGGACGCTTTGGTGACTTGGACTCGTCCGCGATCAGTCGACTGGTCAATTCTCACCAGACGCCAGTGTTAAAGGGATACAACTTGAGCAATGTGCCGCGTTCGCAAGCACAGCGGGCATACTATGACTTTGCCGAAAAACACTTGATCAACGCGTTGAAACCGATCCCAAATGCATCAAGAGCTTTGGTTTTGCTGGCGAAGACCGAACCGTTTGCATTTCGTGATGCAAAAGAAACAACCGCCAAAAACCAAGCTTGTCTTTTGAGGGCAGCATTGGCTTGCGATTCGCGCAACTGGGAAGCTCGCAATGCGTTGGCCGGTGTGCTCATCAAATTTGGTCTTCTGGATGAGTCACGGCGTTTGTTGGAGGCCAACTACACAATGAACCCAGCTCCGGAAACACTCCAACTGTTGGCGGTTGCAAATCGGAAAATTGGCAATCATCAAGCAGCTTCGGAGTACGAAAATCGATTCGCCGCCGAGCAATCACGTGGCAAAAAAGGCGTCGTTGTCAACTTAAGCCCCCAGCAATTCGCCCAGTATTCTGGACAGCAAATTGGCAGCGGCAATGTACCTGTGACTGCCGCTTCGGTGGAGCAGCCAAACACTGGCCAGGTCCGTTCACCGGGCCAAATCGATTTGACACCCGCGAGCTGGACCAAACGGGCAGCGAACAGGATGACAAAGCCGATACGTAATTTGTTCCAGTAATTCAAACACATGCGAGTTTAGCCATTCGGACTCGCAACAAGTTCACAAACTGCCCGTGCTGAGAATGACGCACAGCCCTTCATTTCAATCGAACAGCCCAATGTTCAATATGAGTACTAGATCGACCTTCGTTGCTATTGCGGTGTTAATCGCAAGCTCGGCACAGGCGCAACAGCCACCCGTACGACTAGCCACGCAGCAATCGGTCCTGGTCAATCCGCAGCACCAGCAATTGCCGCCTCCAATCCAATCAGGGCACGCAGTCCAATCTGCTCACGCGATGCAATCTGCTCACGCGATGCAATCTGCTCACGCGATGCAATCTGCTCACGCGATGCAATCGGCGCCCGCGATGCAGCAGTCATTCCATAATCCGGTTACGTACACCGAACCAGTACACAGCCCATCAGCGATTGCTGTTCAATCCACCCAACAAGGATGCCCTCGCTGTTACTACGGTTTTGATTGTAGTTGCGGTGGGGGAACGGGCCTGAAACCTTGGCATGGTAAGTACCGAATTGATTTTGAAAGGTATGGCCAAGGAGAGTACGTCGGGCCACCAAGGCTGGCGCACTTGGCGCACTATCAGGTTCGCGTTGGCGACACTCTGCAATTCACATACAGTCTGTCACGAAGGGTGATGCACGGAAGCTACCGGATTGGAGTTGGCGACCAGCTCATGATCGAATCGCTATCGGATCCCGAAAATCTGAATCGGGGAACTTTGGAACAGGGGATCGAAGTGCAACAAGACGGCACGATCTCCGTACGCATTCTTGGGCGAGTCCACGCGGTTGGTCTGACGATGGATCAGCTTAGAGAGTTGTTGGAAAAGCTGTACAAGGCTCACTACAAAAACCCGAAAATTGACGTCAGCCCCGTTCGCACCAATGTCACCGTCGAAGACATTCGCAGTGCCATTGGTGGAGCAGGCGGATTCAACGAACAGTCGGTCAACCGTATCGTCACCCCCGATGGAAGTGTTACGCTTCCGAAAATTGGGCAGATCCAGGTTCAAGGTCTGGGCATCGACGAGATTAAGCAAGAAATCAATCTACGTTATCAAGTGATCGCGACAGGTTTGGATGTGGAAGTCGCTTTGGCTGCCCAGGCGCCGCACTTTGTGTCGGTGCTGGGAGAAGTTGAGGCGCCAGGCCGGTTTGAAATGCAAGGACCCACGACGGTCTTGGGTGCGATCGCGCTGGCAGGTGGACGCCAAGCGGGTGCCAATCTGCGACAGGTGGTTGTGTTTCGTCGAGCCGACGATTGGCGTTTGCTGTCGACCGTGCTTGATGTGCGTCAAGCCGTGATCGGCAAAGACCCGCTTCCGTACGATGAAATCTGGCTTCGCGATGGCGACGTCGTGATCTTGCCAGCATCACCGATACAACGATTCGACAACTTCGTTTCGCTGGTCTTCACGCAAGGTATCTATGGGGTCGTGCCATTTACCGGGTTTGACCTCGTCGAAGCCGTCAACGGATTTACTGCTGACAATGATAACTAACGCCCGCAGCGCCAGTTTGACTTAGCGATGCAAAGTAAAGCTACGACGGTCGCCGCTTACTTAAAAGAACTGCCCGATGATCGCCGCAAAGCGATCAAGGCGATTCGCAAAGAGATTCGCGATCATTTGCCAAAGGGGTACAAAGAGGGCATGCAGTACGGAATGATCGGGTACTTTGTGCCGCATCGTATCTATCCGGCTGGTTATCACTGCGACCCAAGTCAGCCGCTGCCCTACGCGCATCTTGCGTCGCAAAAGAACCATATGGCGATCTACTTGTTTGGGATGTACAGCAATCCGGAAATTTCGGATTGGTTCATCCAACAGTGGAAACTCTCTGGTAAGAAACTGGACATGGGCAAGTCTTGCGTGCGATTCAAGAAAATCGAAGACGTGCCGCTGGCATTGATCGGGCAAGTGATCGCAAAGGTCCCCGTCAAAGAATTGATTCGAGAATACGAAGCGGCGATCGATCCGTCCAAACGTAAAGCCGCTGGAAAGAAGGGCGCAAAGAAAAAGACGACCGCAAAAAAGCGAATCGTCAAAAAGAAATAGCACCCTTTCCGTTTCTCACCGTCGCCGTCGCTGCGCGTCTGACGGTTGGTAAGTCGAAAGGCTTCGTTGTTCCGCTGGCGATCAAGCCAACTTTGGTTTGGCTTTGACCAAGCAGTGAAATCCAACACAGGGTTCTTCTGGCTCACGCTCTTGCTGTGCTGCTTGCAGGATTTCTTGAACTTGTTGCATGCGTGCTGGGTCCAAGGCGGCCGACACAACTCGCTGTTGTCCATCGGGTCCCATCATGACCGTTGTGATCACGGCCACGGTGTCGTCATGCTGCAACGCACTGATAATGTGTTCGCCAACTTGTTGTTCTGCGTTCTTGATCGTTGTGACGAATTGGGCGATTTGTTTGGCGTCGACTTTTTCCGCTACCTCAGGCTGGCCGGGGGATGCGTCGTCGTCTGCTTGCTTGGGTGTTTCACTCATCTGGGGTCTTATTAAGAAGGGGGTTGAGATTTCGTAACATTCTAAAGTTGGTCGGCCTTTAAAGTTTCGATGCGACCGAAGCCCGCGACAAGGTGCGCTTCGTGGATATCGATCCGATAGAACGAAAAATCTCCAAAGTCAGCGTACATTGCCGCTTCAGGATGCTGCGTCAGGAATGTTGCACGCTCCGATTGATCTTCATCGCGGGAAAGACGCGATACCTTTCCCGTAATGGATAACCGAGCTCCTTCCAGCGGGTTTCCCGATTCGCCGCCGGGTTGAACCAGCAACAAACTGCACTCGGGGCTATCGTTCAGGTTCTGAGTGTGCTTTGCCAAACCGCTTAACAACATCACCAGTGTCGTCGAACTCGTCGCCGCAACGGTTACCAAGCTGACAAAAGGCCCGCCCGCCGGTGTGAGAGTTCCCAGGCTGCCGGCTTTGGCGGATTGGATGATTTGTCGAGCGGGATGGTCGTCAGGCATAAATACTTCGAAGGGTTGTGATCGTAACGTGATGGTAGAATTCGCCAGACGAACGACTGTGCGATTTGGATCTCGCTCGCTATTTTGTCAATCCGGGAATAACTATTCAAACGCACCAGATGCGAAAGCAGGGCAATACAGTTTTGCAATTGTAAGCACAGATGCGCTAGACGCCGGTTTTTGCTTAACGAAACCAGCGACGGGCGACTTGTTGCTTAGAATCTAGGTGGATGCGAAAGACGGATATCTGTGGAAACTTCAAATAGACACTTACCAGCCATCGTCATCGTTGGGTACAACCGACTGGAGTCACTGCAGCGCGTCATGGGTTCTGTTCTCCGCGCGGAACTGGGCAGCGATATTCCTTTGGTGATCAGTCTTGATGGTGGTGGTCCCCCTGCGATTGGCCAATGGGCGGAGCAGTTGTCTTGGCCACACGGGGACAAAACGGTGGTTTGTCATCCCAACAATCTTGGGCTTCGGCAGCACATTCTTTCGTGCGGCGATTTTACGCAAAAGTACGGAGCGGCCATCGTATTAGAAGACGACGTTTGGGTCGGGCCAGATTTTTACAACTACGCGTGCCAAGCTTTGGATGCATCCCAAGGCCAGGATCAAGTCGCCGGCGTCAGCCTGTATCGTCAAGAAGTCAGCCAGATCACTTGGTTGCCGTTTACTCCCACCCAAGATGGGTCTGATGCGTTTTACATGCAGATCCCAACATCGTGGGGACAAGCATGGACGTCGGATCAATGGAGCGGGTTTCGCGCTTGGTTGGCTGAAAACGCTGATTTTGATTTTTCGCAAAGCCGTCTTCCGTCGGACGTGCTTCGTTGGCCATCGGAATCTTCGTGGAAAAAATTCTTCTTCCAATACATGCTCAGCACCGACAAATATTTCTCGTTTCCGTTCGTGTCTCAAGCGACTTGTTTTAATGACGAAGGAGTGCACACCAACCGAAGCAACCTTGTTTGGCAATCATCCATTCAAATGGGCGTGGGCAAACAGTACGCGATCCCGACGTGGGAGCAAAGTGAATCGGTCTACGACAGTACGTTCAATCCACTGGCCTGTCGGATGAAGAAACGAAATCCCGAATTGGAAAGCTACGATTTCGAACCAGACCTCTACGGGACAAAGGACCTTTCCAAAATCACCAAGCCATGGGTACTGACTTGCCGAAGTGCCAGCGTCAGCGAAAAGACGTTTGGTGCAAAACTCAGACCGCTGGAACTGAACGTCGCCTTTAACGTCAGCGGTGACGACTTGCGACTCGCACGCGTCCAGCACACTGATCCTGCGCCCAAGCAGCACTACCATTTGATTGGCAGTTTGTATCCACAATTCAGTCGCGGGATGGCAATGCGTCGATACAAAGAACTTCTTGGCCAGTCGCTACGTCGGAGATTCCGCCGCAAACCTTCTTGATAGACCCGGTGATTCTATCGCTGGGAATCTGGTTTCCATTGGTTTACGGCTGACATCTACCGTTTGCATGGCTGCATTGGTGGGGCTTGAGGGCCAAAATTGGTTGCATTTGCCCCCAACATGGCCTCGACGAATTCATGGGGAAACTGTTAAATTGCGTGGCTTAGCTCGTCGATCCAATTCGCACCCATTTGTCCGCATTTTCCCAAGCCGCTCTCCGTGATCCTGATCCTCGAAAGCCGCGCGACGGACGAACAGGTTGAACACGTTTTAAAGCGTGTAGAAGATCTCGGTCTGCAACATCATCTCAGTCGCGGTACGTTTCGCACGATCGTCGGCATCATCGGTGACGAAGAGAAACTGCAAGCCGAACCGCTTAATGCGATTCCCGGTGTCTCCAAAGTCGTCCCGGTTCTGCCTCCTTATAAACTCGCATCGCGAGACGCGCATCCAGATCCCAGTGTCGTTGATATCTCCGGCGTCAAAATCGGCGGCGGAAATCTTGGCATGATCGCTGGCCCGTGCAGCGTCGAAGACCCCGACCGCATGCATCGAATTGCCAAACATGTTCGCGAATCGGGTGCCAACTTGTTTCGCGGCGGTGCGTTCAAACCCCGGACCAGTCCCTATGCCTTTCAAGGCATGGGTGTTGACGGCCTGAAACTACTTCGCGAAGTAGGCGATGAGCACGGCATGCCAGTGGTGACCGAAGTCACCGATCCGCGATTGGTCGAAGTGGTCTCAGAGTATGCCGACATGTTGCAAGTCGGCGCACGCAACATGCAAAACTTTGCACTGCTGACCGAAGTCGGAAAGTCGACGCGACCCGTTTTGTTAAAACGTGGCATGAGCGCGACGATCAACGATCTGTTGATGTGTGCCGAATACATTCTTTCGCAAGGCAACATGAACGTTGTCTTATGCGAGCGCGGCATCAAGGGTTTTGATACTGCGACTCGCAATCTTTTTGATGTGGCGTCGGTTCCCGTGGTACACGGTTTAAGCCACTTGCCCATCATCGTCGATCCGTCACACGCGACTGGTCGTCCCGATTTGATTCCATCGTGTGCCATGGCAGGCTTGGCCGCCGGCGCCGACGGAGTTCACATCGAAGTCCATGATTGCCCCGAAGAAGCAAAGAGCGACGGACCCCAAGCTCTTTTACCCGATCAATATCGTGAGTTGTTTGGCCAGATGGAAAGCTTGGCCAACCTATTACAAAAAACCATTTCACCTGTTTCGGAGAAATCCGCTTGAGTCGTCGAACTATCATTGCTGGTAACTGGAAAATGAACATGCGTGCCGATTCGTCGGCTGCGTTGGCAAAAGGCGTCGTCGATGCGGTGGGTGAAAACCCGTCCGTCGAAGTCGCGTTGTGTCCGCCCGCTGTGTTCTTATCGCAAGTCGCACAATCTGTTGCTGGCACCCCTGTAGGATTGGGCGCCCAAAATCTGTATCCCGCAGATGACGGTGCTTTCACTGGCGAAGTCAATGCGTCGATGTTGACGGATGTTGGTTGCCGGTACGTCATCCTTGGCCACAGCGAACGCCGTGCATTGATGGGGGAGACGGACGATCAAATCAGCACCAAGTTGCACGCGGCTTTGGCTGGCAACTTGATCCCGATCGTGTGCGTTGGCGAAACCTTAGAAGACCGTGAATCGGGTGCGACCGAAAAGGTTGTCGAAACCCAATTGCGAGGTTCTTTGGCAGGTTTGGACGAAGCCCGAGCTGCGGGAATCGTTGTCGCCTACGAACCCGTTTGGGCGATTGGCACGGGAAAAACCGCGTCGCCAGAGCAGGCCGAAGAAGTCCACGCGTTCATTCGCGGCCTACTGAGCGATTTGTTCGGCGCTGATGTGGCCGCCCAAATCCGAATTCAGTACGGTGGCAGCGTGAAACCTGGCAATGCCAAGGAACTGCTGGGACAAACGAATATCGATGGAGCCTTGGTGGGTGGCGCTAGTCTCAAAGCAGACGATTTCGCAGCCATCATCGCGGCCGGATAAACCAATACAAACTAATATTTTGAAGTTCAAACGGACAATTCAATGACCATTTTCTTTTTTTCAACGTTTGCAGGCGCACTGCTTGGGTTCCTGATGGCTTTCTTGTCACTCTTTCTGATCCTGTTGGTACTTGTCCAACGCGGTAAGGGAGGAGGACTGGCAGGCGCCTTGGGTGGACCTGGCGGACAAAGTGCGTTTGGCAGCAAAGCCGGCGACACGTTCACCGTCGTCACCGTCGTGATGGCTGCGATCTGGGGTTTCACTTGTGCATTCACAATGTGGCTTTTGGGTCAGCACGCGCCACCCGAACTCGCCGAGTCCGACACAACTGCCGAATTCAGTTCGGCTGGCGAAGACGCAAGTGAGTCTCCCGGTTTGGTTATTCCTCCCTCGGGAATCACCGGCGGCAGTGGCCTAAGCAGTGGTGGCGGCCTAAGCAGCGGCAGTGACCTAAGCAGTGGCAGTGACATGAGTAGCGGCGATGGTGAAACACCGTCCGCAGATTTGGTTCCGGCCAATGTGGAATCGCCCGCGACAGACGCTGCACCTGAAAGTTCCACCGACGCGGAACCCGCGGTCGAAGGGGAATCGGCAGTCGAAGCGAAGCCCGCCGGCGAAGCCGAAACGAAACCCGCCGTCGACGCGGAAGTGGTTGGCGATGACGCTTTCGAAGGCGAACCGGCCGAAGCGGAAGCCGCCACGAGCGACGAGTAACCAAACCGGATGACAAAAACTGCCAACAGCGTGCGCAGCATGACCGGCCAAGGCCATGCGACCAGTGAAAGCGATTTAGGCACGCTGTCGGTGGAAGTGCGCACCGTCAATAACCGAGGCTTCAAATGCACGCCGCGAGTCAATGACGCACTCTCCTCTTTGGAAAGCCAAATCGAGGCACTTGCGCGATCTTTGATCCATCGTGGCAGTGTTCATTTGGCGATCAATTTGCGGCGTCCATCCAACGACGCGCTACCCAACATCGATACAGGTGTCCTGCAGGCGTACTACGAAAAATTGGAATTGACTAGAAATGCGGTTGGCAGCGACGCGCCGATCGATTTGACATCGCTGATCACTCTGCCTGGGGTGATCAATTCAGCCAAGCAGGATCGGCGAGACGACAAAAAACTGTGGGCGTTTGTCGAACAAGTCGTCACCGCTGCGATCGACAACTTGAACGAGATGCGCTCCGCCGAAGGCGCCAACATGGCCGAGTCGCTTGAAGCGGACTGTCAGCAGATCAAAATACATCTGGATCGCATCAGTGAACTGGCTCCACGATCTGTCCAAGCCTACCAAGATCGATTGGAATCCAAGATCAAACGGGTTTTGGCCGAGCGCGAGATCAGCGCCGAGCCTGCCGATTTGCTCCGCGAAGTTCAGATATATGCGGACCGGGCTGACATTAGCGAGGAAATCACGCGCCTTGGTAGTCATCTAACGATGTTCAAGGACGTTTTGAACGGAACTGCAAATGACACTGGTCAACGCGAGCCCACAGGGCGTAAACTAGATTTCATCATCCAAGAGTTATTTCGCGAGACAAACACGATCGGTAGCAAAGCCGCAGATGCGGAAGTGTCGGCCAATGTGGTCGAAATCAAATGTGCCATCGAACGAATGCGTGAACTGGTTCAAAATCTTGAATAAGATTGGGCACACCGGTGACCAACCACGGCTCAGGTGACAAACAATGACAGACAACGACGCAAGACTGATCATCATTTCCGGCCCCAGTGGGGCAGGCAAATCAACCGTGGTCGGTCGCTTGTTGACCGAGTGCAAGTTGCCATTACAACTGAGTGTTTCGGCCACCACACGATCTGCTCGACCAGGGGAAATCGAAGGCAAAGATTACTTTTTCATCTCCGACGAGGAATTTTCCAAGCTACGCCAAGACGACGCGTTCTTAGAATACAAAGAAGTTTTCGGACACGGACACTGGTATGGAACACTCCGAGAACAAGTGGCGTCTGGATTGGCCGCCGGAAAATGGATGATCTTGGAGATCGATGTCCAAGGAGCGATGGCCGTAATCGAGAAAGACGAGTTCAATCCAATTACTCTATTCATTCACCCACCCGGTGAATTGGAAGAACTGGAGCGTCGTCTACGAAGTCGCGGAACTGAAACCGAAGAAGCAATTGGCAAGCGATTGGAAACGGCCGCTGCCGAGATGAGATACAAGCATCGCTACCAATACGAAATCACCAATGGCAATGTCGATGTCGCCGTGGCCGAGATTTGCCAAATATTGAACGACCAAAAGGAAAAGAAAACATGCTCGAAGAGCTAAAAGAAGAAGAAATTGTCAACAAAGTTGGCGGACGTTTCAAGCTAAGCACCCTGATCCAAAAACGTTTGGTTCAACTGAACCAAGGTAGCCGTGCACTGGTCAATGCCGACACGCATGACAAGATGACCATCGTTTTGCAAGAAATCATGCAAGACAAAATCGTCTTAAACATGGAAAACGAAATCGAAACCGTCAAAGAGTTGGACTTGGATGCAACCATCGCTGCAGCCGAAGCTCCCGACTTGGAAGCTTCGGATCTGTAATCGGATCTGAAATCGGGTTGATTTGAAAACCAAGATCTTGAAAAGTAAAAGTCAGTAATTCGATGAGCAACAATGGGCAAGCGATATTGCTTGCCGTGGGCGGCGGTATCGCTGCCTACAAATCTGCGTTTCTCTGCAGCCGTCTTGTTCAAGCCGGCCACGATGTTCGCACAGCGATGACAAACAGTGCGACTGAGTTTCTTGGGCCAGCCACCCTGGCGGCCTTGTCAGGCAAACCGGTTGCCACGGCGGGTTTTGACACCAGCCGTTCACCACTGGGGCCCCATATCGAATTAGCAGACAATCTGAAATTGATGGTCGTTGCTCCGGCGACCGCCAATTTGCTTGCAAAGTTTGCGACGGGCATTGCCGATGATCTAGTAAGCACCGTTTATTTGCAGGTCACGTGTCCTGTTTTACTTGCCCCGGCGATGAGTTCCTCCATGTGGGAAAAGCCGGCTGTTCAGCGTAACGTGGCGCAATTGAAATCCGATGGCTGTCGTTTCGTCGGACCAGAAAGCGGTTGGCTCAGTTGCCGTCAAAAGGGAGACGGCCGAATGAGCGAACCTGAGCAAATCCTGGCCACTGTACAGGATCTACTTGGCTGAGTCTGATTGTCTAAGTTTGATCGGCTGAGTTGGACCTACGGGGCAATCGTCTGCCAAAAGCGCGGCAACCAAATGCAATCCTTTATTCCCGCTGTTGGCGGACTCTAATCGTTATGTCACTTTTTGTTTTTGGCCATCGCAATCCAGACACCGACGCAATTTGCAGCGCGATTGCGTATGCGGATTTTCTGCGCCGGACTACTCGACCCGACGCGATCGCGGCATGCTGCGGTCCGGCAAACGAACGAACCGAGTTCGCGTTGCGCAAGGCGGATTTACCGCCGCCGCGAATCATCATGGATGTCCGACCCGAAGTCGAAGACGTTTGCAGACGCGAAGTCACCTTGGCCTGCAAATCAGATTGTTTCTACGAAGTCTATCGGCAGATGGACGAACACAAGTTGCGAGGCATCCCCGTCGTCGACAACGACAATGATAATGAACTAATCGGATTGGTAACGCTTCTGGATCTCTTGGAACTTACCTTGCAAGGCGGCGTGGACCCCGTACGTTCACGCGAAGTCCACAGCAATCTGTCAAAGATCGTAGAAGTGTTGGGTGGTTCATTTCAGCACAAAATCAACGTTGATAACAACGAAGATTTGATCGTGACCGTCGGCGCGATGAGTGCCGGTGGATTCACACAGCACATGCAAGAGTTTCCCGCCGAACGTTTGCTTGTTGTCAGCGGCGACCGGCCCACCATTCAATTGCCCGCGTTAGAACAAGGTGTTCGAGCGCTCGTTGTTACAGGCGGATTTGAATTATCAAGCGGCTTGATGCAGTTAGCCCAGGCTCGGGACGTCGCTGTGATCAACAGCCCTTATGACACCGCGACCACCACGATGCGGATCAAAGCAGCACGCTTAATCGAAAGCGTGATCGATCGACAGTACATGACGCTACCAGCAAAACTATCGATCGAAGAAGCCAGGCAGCGGGTTGTTCGAACCGACCAAGTTGTCTTTCCCGTTTTGGATGACAATAAATTGGTGGGCGTGCTTAGTAAAAGTGATTTGGTCAATCCGCCCCAAACACAAGTTGTGCTGGTTGACCACAACGAGATTTCCCAAGCAGTGCACGGTGTCGAAGACGCAAATATCGTCGAAGTTCTTGATCACCACCGCCTGGGCGGATCACTCCGCAGTTCTCAGCCCATCAGATTTTTCATGGATCCAGTCGGGTCGACCTGTACCCTGGTCGCACGCATGTTCCGCCAAGCCCAGATTGATCCAGAACCAGGGATCGCACTGTGCATGGCGTCGGGAATGATTAGCGACACACTGTTTTTGCGATCGCCGACAACGACGGACGTGGATCGTGATATTTTGGAATGGTTGCAGCAATTTTGCACCGTTGATTTAAAAGAGTTTGCCGACGAATTTTTCGCGGTCGGTTCAGCGCTTCGCAGTCGTACGCCTGATCAGGTCGTCAGTGAAGATTGCAAAGAGTTTGAAGAAAGCGGACGACGGTTTTCCATTTCGCAAATCGAAGAAATCGGATTCGATCTGTTCTGGGAGCGTAAAGACGAGTTGTTTCAAGCGCTCGAGAAACACGCAGATCGAAACCGGCTGGAGTTTTCGGCTCTCCTGGTTACCGACATCGCTAGCACCGGAAGCGTACTGATGATGAGCAGCGAGCCTACAGGATGGGAAGAGATTAATTACCCCGAGTTAGAAGATCGACTTTACAAACTGGATGAAGTCGTTAGCCGTAAGAAGCAATTGCTGCCTTTGATTATTAGTTTGCTGGACAATAGTCCCGCCGTTGCTTAATTGATGCGTGAGGTTTGCTGGCGATTTTGTGCCAGCAGTTGACAGATGAAGGGGTGGCAAAATTCAGATCTTTCGATCATCCAAAGTGTTGCGATGAATACCAACGACGCCGACGTAAACGAGTACCTGACATTGGTGCTGATGAGACATGCCAAGAGTGATTGGTCCGATGGCTCGTTGAGCGATCACGATAGACCCTTAAACAAACGTGGTCGCCAAGATTCGCCAAAAATGGCTCAGTGGCTTTCGCAGATCGATCGGGTCCCCGATTTGATCCTCTGTTCGTCAGCAGCGCGAACGCGAGAAACGGCGGACCTGCTGTGCAACCAGTGGCTCAGTCCACCAACCAAATCTATTTCAGATTCACTCTACTTGGCGTCTCCCGACGCAATCATGTACACATTGGCAAACGAAGGCGGAAACGCGAAATGCCTGATGGTTCTGGCACACAACCCTGGGATGGGCCAACTTGTCAGCGTTTTGTCGAATCAGGCAATCGAAATGCCAACTGCGGCCGCCGCAGTGTTTCAAGTCAAAGCGGATAGTTGGCAGGCAGTTGGTTCTTCGGCACAATACACTCTGTTGGAATTCATGCGTCCCAAAGTGTTAGAGCTCCAGTGAATCCAAACGTTTGGTGGGTCATTCTTTTTGCAGCCGTGATCGGCCACTTTGGGATCAATGTCGCGATCTACAATCGCCTCAATGGTCTTGGGCTTCCGCGACGTATGACAAAACACATCGAGCACTTCTTTGCGGTGCTGGCGGTGTTGATTCCGATTGCGATGTTGTGGATGTTTCGTGATACGTTTTGGGACATGCTCCAAGGCCGACCCAACAAGACCGCGATTCCAAGCGTTCTCTGGTATTACGGCGCGTTTTGCCTCGCGTCATGGATTTTCCTTGGCATACCATGGCTGCTGTGGCGGCCAATCTTTGGGATCGAATGGATCCAAGCGCCGCGCGAAACAGAGATCGTGAATGTCCGCGATGTCACCGATCATCCGCTGGCATTATCGATCAAGTGCAAACTAGAGTGTGATTTACCGTTGAATCAAATCTTTGATTTGGCGATCGACAAAATTTCTTTGCCAGTCGCCGGCCTCCCGCCAGCGCTAGACGGATATCGCATCGCTCAGTTTTCGGATGTGCACCTGACAGGGGACATTCATGCAGACTTTACCAAGTACGTTGTGCAACGGGCGACCGATTGGCAACCCAACATGATCGCGCTTTCGGGTGACGTCATCGATAGCCAAAAATGCGTGTCGTGGCTCTACGATATTTTTTCGCCCGCCCAAGCGACCGACGGTTGCTACTTTATCTTGGGCAACCATGACACACGAATCGTCAATCCAGCCGATACGCGTGGCGAAATGGAACGTGCGGGTTGGATCGATGTGAGTCAAAAACCGGTTGCTCGCGAATTGGCCGGAGTTTCATCACTGATCATCGGCAACGAAGCGCCTTGGTTTCCGCTTCCAGATCTCGGCACAAACGAAGCCGACTTTCGCGTTTTGCTGAGCCATGGACCCGATCAAATACACTGGGCACGCAAGCACGATGTGCATCTGATGATGGCTGGCCACACGCATGGTGGCCAAGGCCGCTTGCCTTTGCTCGGCCCCATCCTCAGCCCCAGTTTGCATGGCAGTCGCTATGCATCAGGTGATTTCTACAAAGCCCCCACCACACTGCACGTTTCGCGCGGTTTAAGCGGAACCCATCTCTTGCGAATCAACTGCCGACCGCAGTTATCATTGCTAACGCTGAAAGCCGTTTAAAAGCGTTGCTTTCAAACTTGCTTCGTTGCGATTTGTAAGGAGGGAGCTTGATTCGCTAGCAAACGAACTCAGAAATACGAAAACTCACGTCGACTTGGCATTCGCATTCTTGCTATAGCCGCTCTGAAGAACTTCACGGTAGCTCTGTTTTGTTCAGACATCGAATGTCACAGAGCTAGTAAATGAATCTCGCCATGATGGCGATCTTGAGTCGGGAATGACTGATGACTGTATTGCTAGGACTGCCCATTGTTTCCATTTTTCTTTTCATTGTCGCAGGTTTTTTCCTCGGCCACTTAGTGTGGTACAAGGACAACAGCGGTGATCAGAGTCGGATTCTGGAGCTAGAAGAAAAGTACGCGGCTTCCAACGGTGCCGCCGAAACGCACCGCCAAGCTTTCTTGGACCTGAAAAAGTCGGTCAACATCCAAGGCAGCGATATCGAACAGTATCGCATTGAGAATTCTGATCTGAAATCTCAACTGCAAGAGGCACTCAATGCAGGTGCGTCCAACTCGGACGTACAAGCACGTCACGAAGCTGCCGTGCGACAGGCAGGTGATGAACTTCGGCGCCAGACAAACATCATCGACCAACTAACGTCTGAAAAAAGCGAACTTGAAGCTGAACAACAACGTTTGCGTGATCTGCTGAATGCTCAGCAAGACGCTCATCGAGATAACGACGAAGATGTCCAGCAACTGCGTCGTCAACTTGCCGAGGCATCGCAACAAGCCGAACAGGCTGCTGCTAAGAATGACCAACTCAATGGCGTCATCACGGAAAAAGCCGCTCGCGTCAGTGACTTGGAACAACAGGTAAGTTCACTGGCACCGCTGCAAACAAATCTGAAAACGGCCCAGGAAATGCTGGATCAGCAAAAGGCCGAAGCATTGCAGCACAAACAGTTTGTCGCCCAGCAACAAGCTGAAATCGAGAAACTACGGCAAGCTCCGATCCACGCCAGCGAACTGCAAAAGCAGAACGAATCGTTGGTCGCCCAGATGGAAGCCGCCAACGCCAAAACAGAAGACATGCGAGTCACCTTGGGCGAACAAGCCAAGCAAATCGCGATCTTGTTACAAGACCAGGAGACATTAGAGACAATCACCGCACAACGAAACGACTTGGCGGAAAAGTTAAAAGCGCTCGAAAGCGACAACCAGGGTTTGAAAGTCTCGGTCGGTGAAAAATCAAAAGCGATTGAAGAACTGCGACAACAATCACAAGTCATTGGCGAACTGAAAACAGAAAACGATTCGGTCGCAGCCAAGCTGAAAGAGTTCACGGCCAGCAATGCGTCACTGCGTTCGACAATCGTTGACAAAAACAAAGAGATCGAACTGCTAAAGAAAAGCGAAGATCACACAAAGCGTTTGAAGGCAGAATTGGATAACGCATCACTTGTCGTCAAAACTGCCAACGAAGAAAATTCTCGAGTCATCGCATTGATGAACGATCGCGAAGCGGAAATCGCCAACTTGAAAAACAAATTGGCCGAAATCAATGCATTGCGATCACAATTCGATGAAGCGTCCAACGCGCTGGCGTCCGAGCAAGAGTCTAGCCGCGAACTGCGTAGCTACAACGAAAAGCAGGCTGCAGAGATTGCTCGCTTGAGTCAGGAACTACGAAAAACATCCAGTTACGAACAGGAACTGGCCGCACGTGCTCAAGATCTTAAAGAGATGCAGGAACGTAGCGAACAGCAGACCAAAGCTTTCGCCGAACAGCGAAACGAAGTGCAACGTCTGAGAGTTCAACTGTCCGACTATGAATCGGATAAGAAACGCCTAGGCGTCGCCACCGAACGGGTCGCATCGATCACGGCAGAACGCCAACGCCTTGCCGAAACACACGTCGACTTGGAAAAGCAAATCAAAAAGCTGACCACACAAGTTGGACTGCACAGCAACACGGCGGATGATTTGCGTCGACAACTGGAAACCAAAACCAAAGCGTACGAAAAAGCGATTTCCGATAGTCGCGAATTCGCGACCAATTTGCAAAAACAACAAACTGCGATCCAATCGCTCGAAAAAGACCTTGTTTCTGCAAAACGCTTGCATCCAGAAAACCAAAATCTCAAGGGCAAGATCGCAGAACTGACATCGGCATTGAAGGACTTGAGTTCCGAGCACGAAAATTCGTTGTCTGCCAACGCCAAGGCTCAGCGAACGATTCGCGACTTGCAAAACGAAGTTCACGAATGCACTCAAGTGATTCGCGAGCTTCGTCGACCACGCGGCTCGATCTTGAAATT
>CAZZDZ010000078.1:0-2772 GCA_964652675.1 uncultured Pirellulaceae bacterium | reverse complement strand
CGAATTCTGAAACCCAGAGCATGCCATCGGCCTGTTCTGGGTTTCTTTTTTGGCTGGACCGAATCGGTTTGTCGCCAACAATAACCAGAACTGACAGATCAGGTTGAACCTGCGCCGCATCGCTGTGTCTAAGAGCCGTGTCTTGGATTGGAACGCTTGGCTGCGTTTTGGGAGGTGTTTTGTGTTGAAAACACCGATTTCTGCCTCAGTTGACTATGATGATGTTATCGCAATTTTTTGGAGTGAATGTGGACGATTTGACGAATGGTTGGATGCTGGCAGGTGGTGCGGCTCTGGTGACGGTTTTTGCAACGTGTTGGAGCCACATCAAGAATCTTTATTCGCAGATCGCTGGCCGTGTGGTCGTTCGGTTAACCGTCAGCGGATATCAGGCTGACGCGGTCCTGCTGTACCTAAAACATCATTTCAACGCTTCTCGTTTTGGGCCTCGAGCTTACGTTGGGTGGAAACTCTTTGTGCGTCCTCGCCAACGTGTCCAGTTGGTTAGCATGGAAATTGCACCCCCATCTGGGCGTCTCTATTGGCGCGGCTGGCGCCCGATCTGGGTCGCCAAAAGCAAAGACGGCTTAGGGGAATTGGAAGAGGGTTTGCAGGCGGCTGACTACGATTATCAAACGATCTCGGTCACGTTCGCGCGAGGCATGATGGATGCCGATAAGTTCGTGATCGACGCTACCGATTATTTCAACAAACAGGTTCGCCAATACGAATCCACTGGCGGCCGTCGTCATTCGATTCGGTTCATTCACGGCACAGCCGGCAACACCGCAATGGTCAGCGTGAAAGGACGAGGCAACAATTCACCGTCCAGCAGCACCGACATTCGTGCTTGCTTGGGACATCGTCCTCTGGGTTGGGAGATGAGTGATTTCGGACCCGATCCCAAACGAGTCACCAGCGCTGTGGATCGATTGGCGTTGGATCAAGCGTCGCTGGATTTGGTCCAAGAAGCCAAACGATGGCGTGATACCGAAGACTGGCATCGCGAACGCGGGTTGCCTTGGCGACGTGGTTATCTTTTGCACGGCCAACCAGGAACGGGAAAGACCGCGTTGGCACGGGCGCTGGCCGAAGACTTGGATTTGCCCGTGTTCGTCTTTGATTTGGCGACGCTTAAAAACGATGAACTGTTGAAATCATGGAACCAAATGTTAGCAGAAGTTCCGTGCATGGCATTGATGGAGGACATCGATGCGGTTTTTGATGGTCGCAAGAACGTTGCGGTCAATCACGGGCCAGCACTAACGTTTGATTGTCTTTTGAATTGCCTGGATGGTGTTCAACGCGCCGACGGTTTGATGGTGATGATCACGACCAACCACATGGAACGAATCGATCCGGCGATTGGCCAACCCGGTGGCATCGGTTCGCGTCCAGGTCGTATTGACCGAACCGTTTCAATGGGCCTGCTAAACGACGAAGGCCGCAAGAAAGTCGCCGCCCGAATCTTGGACAAATGGCCAGAGTGGATCGAAGACATCTGCCACGCAGGTCGCGATGACACACCCGCCCAGTTCCAAGAACGATGTGGTCGACTCGCATTGAAGTTGCACTATGGCGAAGCGTCCGGAAACGAATCAAACGACCAGGGTGCTACAAATAGCGAGTCAAAAACAGCAGACAAATGCGACCCAGTGCCGTAGTGCCAATATTTGGTACTTAAAATGACGTACATGGTGCTAAGAAGACTGCGGTGGTTGGTGCATTCACGGTTAATACTCTTCTCCGTGAACGTGACTTGCCTTTTTGAAACACAGAGGCACAGAGATCACAGAGGAAAGTCGTGAAGCAAAACTCCGTGCCCTCTGTGCCTCTGTGTTTTTATTTTCTTCCCTTGAAAGCCCTGGTCTTGACGACTTCCGCTACGGCCTTTCAATCAAGGCACAAACCAAAACTCTTTTAACGTCTCTCGGACTTCGGCGATTCCCAGCAGCGGTGTCTCGTTTCGTTTGCCGTCGGCGCGACTAGAAATGCCTCGCAAACGACAGCGAATGGACTGGTCGTCCAGATCGTTCTGGGTCCAAAGTCGTTCTATCAACGCCAACTGATAGCGACCTTGTGGGTACACCGGAACTGACAAAGATTTTAGAGACCATTGATCCAGGGCCAAAGACTGCCATCCGTCACCATCATCGTCCGCAGCCACATGCTCGCGCACCGCGTTGGGTAGATCGTCCAAAACGCTTCGATGAACCTGAACCGTAACACGACTGTTGTGCGGCGAATACAGCGCCCAAGATGTCCAGTGGTCCCACACTCCAGACCGTTCGGTCACCGGAGCGACGATGGCGATGAAGACAACGAGAATCGCAATCCATTGGCCTGGGTGGTTTCGTTCAGATCGTCCTTTTGTTGCCAGCGGCGTCGGGGCCACGAACAGAAAATAGGCTTGCACCAACAACGCGATATTCCAAACCAACACGCCGTTGGAATGATTTAACCCCAATGGACCAAGCATCAGCAACAATGACACGTGCATGGCGATTAACACGTATGCCGCATAGCATCGTGTTAGAGCTGGCAGCAGCAACAATCCCGCGGTCAGTTCCACCAATGGAAAACAAAACGCGATCTTGACTCGAGTCGCTGGACTAAACGTCTCGGCCAATCCCAGCGGCCCCAACAAGACGCCCAAGAAATCTTGCCCAACACTGTGCACGAATTGAAAGTCCAGTTTTCCGGCGGCACTGTATACGTAGATGCTTGCCGCGAGTGGGATCAACAATCGACGTGCGCGACTTGGTCGCATGG
>CAZZDZ010000077.1:9649-20104 GCA_964652675.1 uncultured Pirellulaceae bacterium | reverse complement strand
AACAGCGAAGCTGTTTAACAACACAGCCTGTGGTCGCGCAGCGCACCACAGGTCGCTTGATGAATCAACCAACCCAAACCCTGAAAGGGTACATGCCGGCCAAGCGACATAGAAATTTGTCAGCCGCGTTCCTCCCTTGGCCAACCGGTCCAAATTCGGCGTGATAATGCCGTTGCCAAGCACTCCCAGATCGTTGTAGCCTTGGTCGTCCGACACGATATGAATCCCATTGCTCTAAGTGGCGGACGCGCGTTGAACTTTGCAAAAATCACATCAGCCAACATAACTGGGCGACAAATGAAACGCATTCTTGTTTTGTTTTCGGCATCAATAATGGTTTTGACCACGGCGGGGTGTTTTCACAAAATGTACGTTTTTGGTATTCCGCCCTATTTGCCGATCGAAACCGATTCGCTTCCGAAACGAGTAAAACGGGCATTCAAAAAAGACCACAAAGACTCGACGATTTTTCAGGTTCAATCGCACTACTGGATTCCGACGGACGAAGAGCATTACCGAATCGTCTTTGATGCCGATGGCGAAAACAAAGAGGCTAGATACACCGAACGCGGGAAACAAATCGGTTCGGAAAAACCGGCTACTTGCCTACGAATAAAAGTCCCGACGGAAAAGCCTTCGTCATGAAGGCTCTGGCAGCAATGGCTTACGACAACTGGCGATGCAAGAATGCTGCGGCGATTTGGGCGACGTACTTTATATCCGACGGCTCTGCCAACAAGTGATCTGCTTCGTGCAACGTCAACAAACTGGCGGGGTTGGCTTGCTGTGGGGACGATTGCAGCAAACTCATGATTCGCAGCGCGTGATCGTAACCGACCGTCGCATCCACTGGTGAGTGCATCAGCAGCGTCGGGCAACGTACTTTGCTGACTAAGTTTGGCAAATCGTGTTGCCGGAAATCTTCCAGCATCTGACGTCGAATCGTCCACTTGATTCCACCGATCCGAACGTCACCCACGCCTTCGCTCTGAATCGCTGGGTTCATTTTCTCTAGCAAGTTCGCCAAATGAACCGTATCGCTGGGGGCGGCAAGTGTGATCAGTGCCTTGATCGAAAAACGATCATCCGCAGCGGTTGCCAGCGACGCGGCGCCGCCAAAGCTGTGCCCCATCAAACCGGTCACGGAGCCGATTTCGCGACTGGCAAAATCGATCGCAGCCGCTAGATCGGCCAGATTGGTCGTGAAATTGGTTTGCGAAAAATCTCCTTCGCTGCCTCCAGCTCCGGTCATATCAAAACGCAAAACGGCGATCCCAAGGTCGGACATCGCACGCGAAATCCGCACCGTTGACTTCAGATCTTTATTGCAGGTAAAGCAATGGCTAAAAACGACGACCGGCCCATCGGGTTGGTCGTCAGGCCGATCAACAATCCCTGCTAATTGAGTGCTACCGTCGCCACCAGCAAACTTCACACGATAGGACTTGCGGGGCATGGCCGGCTCTAACTGTCCGGTGCAGTGATGCGGCCAGCCTTGAATGCTTCGGCCATTGCCATTGGCACTTGGGCTTCGGCCAGGACCAATTGCGATCGGTTGTCAGCGACCTTGGCTTTCATCTGCTGTTCTTCGGCGATCGCTTCGGCACGACGCCGTTCGGCTTGAGCCCGCGCGACACGCGTGTCCGCTTCCGCTTGGTCACTTTGCAAACGAGCACCAATGTTCTCACCAACATCGATGTCACCGATGTCAATCGAAACAATCTCGAACGCCGTTTGAGCGTCCAAGCCACGCGACAAAACAACTCGCGTAATCATGTCGGGGTTTTCCAACACTTTAAAGTGCGTTTCAGCGGAACCGATCGAACTAATGATTGCTTCGCCAACACGTGCGATCACGGTGTCTTCGGTCGCACCACCGATCAATTGGCCCAAGTTCGTTCGCACCGTCACTCGAGCTCGCACTCGCAATTCAATTCCGTTTTTGGTGATTGCACTTAGTGTTGTTTTGCCGCTTCGTGCTGGGTCGGGACAATCGATGACTTTTGGATACACACTGGTTTGCACCGCGTCCAACACGTCACGGCCGGCCAAGTCAATTGCGGACGCTTGATCGAAATCCAATGGGATCTCTGCACGGTGGGCGGCGATGATTGCGTGAATCACGTTTTGCACATTACCCGCAGCCAGATAGTGAGCTTCCAAGCGGCGCGTTGTGATGCCGTTGGGTCGACTGATGTCCAAACCCGCTTGCGCGGACATCACCTTTGCCTGCACAATCACGTTCGGATTGACCTTCGTAAAGTGCATTCGAATGAGGCTGACCAAGCTGACGTCGGCGACCGACATGTAAGCTTGAAACCAAAGCTTGCCGTATCGGATAAAGAAAAACCCGAGTACGAAAAGAATGAATACGAGTAACAACCCGACCGCCATCAAGACGATCGATGTCGTGCTGCCTTGAGCAAGTAAGCCGTTGGTAAATCTAGTTGCGGATAGGAATTCGGCGGTGATAGTCATTCAAGGAGCCCTTCAGATCGTGGCGTGTATGCAAAAACGCATTTTCGACGCCTTCTATGATAAGGTCCCCACACGCCGCTGAGAATCACCTGAACAAATTTGGTCCTTCGACAAGCCCCATCGGTGGCCGGCGATTTGTGATCGTTGGTCGCCAGAGCACCTGAGGCTCTCAATTGAGCCGTTCAAGCGATTTTTTGAATCGCGATGGCGACCAGCTCGGGATCGTCTTTTTCCTGCAAATGTTTGATTTGATCCGCTGGCAACCCGGCTTTCTCCAGGTGGCTAGCGAGGCGTTTCCAAACCTGTGCACGCTTCTTGCCTTCGCTCAGATACAACTCCGTGACTGCTTCTTGGGCTTTCTGTAGTCCAATCGCGTCGCGATTTTTGTAGTAGTTGCTGATTATTTTTTCTTGGTGGCTTTTTTTTGCCATCTTTGTTTACTCGACGTTTGGCGCGACTTGGGTGAGAAGACCACATTGCTCTGATCGCTACGGAGCGAAAGCACCCGAAAAGAAGGTATCGGAAACTTTCGCGAACTATCAAAATCGATGGCCTTCCCCGATTATCGACTTGTTGGTTCGTATTCTATAGTACCAAGAACAGGAATCCGGTTCTGCACGAGCAGGGCAGTTTTTCCGCCTCCGTTTCTGAAATCAAAGAGTAAATTTGGAATGACCGTTTGCCGAGGTGTTCGCGGTGCGACAACAGTCGACTGTAACGATCGTGACCAAATCTTGCTCGCGACGCGTCAGTTGCTGGCGCTGATGATCCGTCGCAACGAAATCGAAGCGACCGATATCGCCAGCGCGATTTTTACCGTCACAAAAGACTTGACCGCAGAGTTTCCCGCCTTGGCTGCACGCCAATTGGGATGGTTGGAAGTTCCGTTGTTGTGTGGCTATGAGATTACGGTCGAAGATTCGCTGCCACGGTGCATTCGGATTTTGCTGCATTGGAATACAGACAAGTCTCAGAGCGAAATCCATCACGTTTACATTCATGAAGCGGTAAAATTGCGCCCCGATCTGTCCAAGTTGCCGCCTGTTGATTTTGACGAGTTAGAAGAGTGGATTGGTGCCCATCTGGGCGAGGAGTAAGTCGCTTGTCAGGCAAAGTATCGATTCGGTGGACCACAGACGCACAGCTTAGCGCCATCCAAGCCGCCCGAGTGGTTGCAACAGGGAGTGTTTGCGCGGATCGAAAAACCGAACAAGCGTTGGCCACTCCCATCACGGAAATCAACAACCGGCTTCTGTCCGCGTCACTGGACATTGGACAGTTCTGGCAAAGTCTGGTGAACGAATCCGTGTTTGATTTCGGCGAACAACGCGCTTGTGAAATCGCGTTGATGCACTCCGGCTGTAGTGAATTGCAACTGGAGCAAATCGCCAGCGTGATCGTCAACCGATTGGGCGAAAGCCGAATGGCATTCCAAGGACGGTTCCCCAAACTGGTCGAGCAGTTGGATCTGCGTGGTCGTCCCATTCGCGAGCATTGGGATACCGTTGGCCCTGGTCTGCTTGGGAGCATCGCAAAACAAATTTGGGCCAATAGCCCGCCAGCAGATTGGTGGCCAACCAAAGTAAACGGGGTGTTGGTTCAACCCATGCGCGGCGGCGACGGAGGAATCGATGTCGAATCGTGCAAGTTTTGGATCGAAGCACTGCTGACCAACGTGGACCCGCAAGTTCCCGAAGTCTTGAGAGTTGCCTGGCTGGTCACTCAACTGGCAATCGAAATTCACACCCAAGAGCGATCTTCCGAAAACTCTGGCTCGATTCCTTGGGCCATCGGAACGGTGCCGCTGGTTTTGACCGCCGCAAAGGACTTGGAGATCCTGCGTGGCGATGAACTGCCGATCGAATCTGCAATGCAATTGTGGGGACTGGGCGATCACAACGTCGCCAAGATCGTCAGCCAATGGTGGCAGCAGCAACAAAAATCGCCAACCCCCATGCCCGTGGGCCTAAAACAACTTGACCAAATGCTGATCCCAAGTCGTCAACCAAAGACGGGGCTATCAGAGCAGGAAATCGATCTTTCTCAATTGGATTTCTGATTTTGTTCCAGCGGGCACAGCGTGTTTAAAGTGCTAATCTGAACAAAAGTTCTCTCCCCTGTTCCCGGGGGCCCCACATGCGCCTTAAAATGAGACTACCGTAGTTTTTTCCAGTAATCGGCTCCCGATTACGTATCGCTTTTTAAGAATCCAATGGTTGCCTACTTAGCGGTTCGATCTGGCCCAGAGAAGGGAAAGCACTTTCCGCTTGACCCCGATCGCCCCATGCACATCGGGCGCGGGGCGAACTGCGAAATCATGTTATCAGATCCGGTCAGTTCTCGGTTTCATGCTGTCATTTTCTTCGAAGACGGCAACTGGCATCTTCGTGACACCGGTAGTCGCAATGGGACTTTGGTCAACGGACAAAAGGCAGAGCAGGCTAGGATCCTGGATCAAGGTGTTATCCAAATCGGTGGCACCGAATTGTGCTTGATTGAACCGTCGATCGGACCGATCACCGATGAAGATTCGTTTCAGACCATTATCCAAGACGTGTCGATGGCGGGAACCGCCGACGAAGAATTCGATTCGTTGCGAGAAGTCACCGAGTCGGGGCATTTGTTTGATCTGTATTTGATGAGCCTGAGTTTGCTGCGGTCTGACAATCCGCACGAAGTCATCGATTCGGTTTTACAAATGTTGCTTGATCGCACCAGCGCGGACGCGGTTGGACTTTCGTTTGATTCAGGCGATGGTCGCCAAAAACCACAGCAAGTGATTCCTCCCGAAGCGGCCAGTACGATCAAGATTGGTCGCAGTTTAAATCGCCGAGTGATCGACGATGGCGAAGCGATCTGGATTAACGACGAACGTGAATGGGACACCGCCCAAGACAACATTAAGGGCTCAGAACACTGGTCCGACGCAATCTATGTGCCCCTTGATGGCGGCAAGAACAACTTGGGCATTTTGCATCTTTATCGAAACACGCCATCATTCAACAAACCCAATTTTGAATTGGCAGTCGCGGCAGGGCGTCTGTTGGCGGTTGGACTTTCGCGCGCGCTGGCCACCGATTCGCTTAGAGCGGAAAGCAAGCGGATTGCGGATCGCAACGCAGACACAGACGAATTGATCGGCAACAGTCCGGTGATGATCAAGCTGAAAGAAAAAATCAGCCGCATCGGACAAGCAAGCGGCAGTGTGCTCGTTCGTGGCGAAAGCGGCAGCGGAAAAGAACTGGTTGCACGGGCGGTTCATCGTGCCAGCAATCGTTCGCTGCGAAGTATGTTGACGGTGAACTGCGCCGCGATCCCACAGGATCTTATCGAAAGCCAGTTGTTTGGACACAAGAAAGGATCATTCACCGGCGCAGACAGCGACCACGTCGGCTGGTTCGAACAAGCGCACACTGGCACGTTATTCCTGGACGAAATCGGCGAATTGACGCTGGAAGGACAAGCCAAGCTTCTGCGGATTCTAGAAGGCCATCCGTTTTTGCCGGTCGGTGCAACGGAGCAAGTGTTGGTGGACGTCCGTGTGATCGCGGCGACCAACCGAGATTTGGCCGAATTCGTCCGCGAGAAAAAATTCCGCGAAGATTTGTTCTATCGCCTCAGTGTGTTTGAACTGGTCGTCCCACCGTTGCGTGACCGTGGTGAAGACGTCAGCACGCTGATGGACCACTTCTTGGAGCATTTTCGGATCCAGCACGGCCGCGCCAACTTGTCGATCACCGATGCGGCGAGAGAAAAACTGCTCCAATACGCTTGGCCAGGCAACGTGCGTCAGTTGCGAAACGTGATCGATAGCGCCGTCGTGATGGCGGACGACCCATCGATTGTTCCCGACGACCTGGGGCTGCGTGATGCAGGACTGAGCCGCCTGGATACGCTTCGAATCGACGAATGGGAAAAACGTTTGATCAAAAAAGCACTGCATCGTAGCGTTGGCTCGGTTCCCGAAGCAGCCAAGTTATTGGGCGTTAGCCGCGCCACCGCGTATCGAAAAATCACCGAATACGAAATCGAACGCTAAAAAAATAAGACGAACGCATCTTGCTCGCAATTCTCTCTGCCCCCGGCTCTCGTGGCGACGTCAACCCGATGGTCGCGATCGGCCGCGAGCTACGTTCGCGCGGAATCGATGTTGTGATTTCGATTTCGGAGCCCTACGCGCCAATCGCCAAAGCCGCTGGTCTTGATGCGCAAACGATTATCAGCACGGACCAGTTTTATGAAATGGTCGGCGATCCTGCGGTTTGGAAAACCGTTCGCGGTATTCGCCGAGTGTTGCGGGCCATGTCGGACTACTACGTCAAACCGCACCACGAAGTGATTCGCAAATTCCATCGCCCAGGCCAGACCGTTTTGGTTTCACATCCGCTGGACTACGCTTCTCGAGTGGTTCGTGATTCAGACCCAACCACACCGTTGGTCAATGTTCATTTGCAACCTGTCGTTTTGCGAATGCCAGAATCGCCAACCAGATTAACATCATGGTGGTTTGAACCAACGGGCCCGCCATGGTTAATACGAGCGGCGTATTTTTTGGCGGATCACCTGGCGGCCGATCCCGTTATCCGGCCGGTAGTGAACCAGTTGCGTCAAGAGTATTCGTTGCCCCCGATTCGTCGCGTCCTTGATAAATGGTGGCTGTCACCGGATCGGATCATCGCGTTGTACCCAAAGTGGTTTGCGCCCGAGACCGACGTCTACGCACCAAGGCTAATGCACGCCGGTTTTCCGTTGCAAGATTTGGACGAAAGTGAATTCGTTGCACCTGCGAATCGCCCGATCGTGTTCACCGCCGGAACGGCGCACCATCACAGTCGCAAGTTTTTTGAACACGCCGCGAGAGCTTGTCAGCAACTTGGCCGTGACGGTATTTTGTTGTCATCACACGCCGATAATTTTCCCGACAACTTACCCGCGTCCGTCAAACCCTGCGCGTACGTTTCACTGGCAGCCCTCCTGCCGCATTGCAGCGCGATCGTTCACCACGGCGGTGTGGGCACGACGGCGCAGGCAATCGCAGCAGCGATCCCGCAAGTGATCAGGCCGATGGCATTCGACCAATTCGACAACGCTGTGCGAATCGAAAAGATCGGCTGCGGCGTATGGCTGCGAAAAGACAAAGCGTTGGCAACCACGCTAAAAGAATTGATCGACAGCGAAACGGTTCGCAAAAAGTGCGGCGAAGCAGCAATTAAATTGCAAGGCTCCAACGGAGCCAAGGTAGCAGCCGACGAAATAGAATCGATGCTACACAACAGCCAGAAACCGGCGGATTCGTAAAGCAGCCTGGGCGGTCAGCGATCAAACTGCGATTAAGCTGCGGCGCGTGCCGCGTTGTTTTTCTCGACGACGGCTTCTTGTGCGATGATTTCGGCAGCGAGAGCGTGATAGTCTTTCGCCCCGTTGCTGTCGGCGGCGTAATCAAAGATGGACTGGCCAAAACTTGGTGCTTCTGCCAAGCGAATGTTGCGTCGAATTCGCGTGTCAAAGAACTTGGCGTCTCGGTAGAACTCCCGACGGCCTTCGCTGTTGGCAAAGAACTCGTTGATATCCGTGCTGACTTCTGCGGCCAAACGTGTGTTGCTGTCGTACATGCACAGCATCACCCCGGTCAGTTTCAAGTCGCTATTCATTCGTCGCGATACCAGTTCGATCGTTCGCAACAATTTGCTCAATCCGTGCAACGCTAAAAAATGTGGTTGCAGTGGCAAGAATACTTCGGTGACCGCGACCAAAGCGTTGACGGTCAGAACACCTAAGCTTGGTGGACAATCCAGGATTAAGTAATCGTATTGTTCGTCGTCTTCGTTCAACTTGTCCTGCAGGATCATCTCCCGACCGACTTCGCCAGCCAGCTCCAATTCGGCAGCCGCCAAATCCAAATTTGCGGGCAACACAAATAGGTTTTCGTTGATCTGTCGGCGCACTTGTGCAGCAGTCGCATCGCTACAGAGCATTTCGTACGTGGTGGCTTCGCCGTCCATCGCCGTGATTCCCAAGTGCAACGACGCGTGTGCTTGCGGATCCAAATCGATCAAGCAGACTTTGCGTCCCGCATCAGCCAGGGCGGCGGAAAGGTTGACGCTGCTGGTTGTTTTTCCAACACCGCCTTTTTGATTGATCACTGCAATTGAACGCATGTTTTCGTTCCTTGTATTTTTGGCCGTGCCGCGATGAATGGGAGGAGTGTGCTTTGAGCGATCAACCGAGCGTCAAGCTGCGCGTCGACCTGGTAACGTGTTGTTAAGTGATGGTTGGTTTGGCAAGTTCTGAAACGCCATTAAAACTTCGTGCAAATCAGCATCGATCTGCACGACGTCGTCTGAAAAATCGTCCAACCAACGGTGGTCGTTTTCGGCTGCTTTCATCAACAGCGGAATCATGACCCCCAGTGGAATCGACATCGTCTTGGGCTTGGATGTGCCCGTCATCCGGTCCAATTCCCGTTCGCGACGATCGGTTTGGACTGGTTGAGTGCCCGGGTTTTCATTGCTGGGGTTTGCATCATTATTGGACGCAAACAGATTCAATCGGTGTTCGGCCATGTAGGTCGGACTCACTGGTCTGCATTGGTTGTCAATCATTGGGATCAGGCCACCAACGTTCAAAAAACTGGCAAACGGCCAATCTTTGTGGTCAATGGAACCCCTTCCCTGCGGAGTATCGACTTTGATGGTTATGCAGGTTGAGTCGAATTTGACGATTTTGCGGCGAACCAAGTTTCACGTTCTCTGGGCACGCATTGACCACTCATTCGGGAGACGAATGGTGTCAAAAACGGGGTTTTGGGGTTTTGGGAAGACCTGGTTCTGCCGCGTTAGGTTGACATTTGGCCTTGCTAGCGCTATGTTCGCCTCACCAGTGGGGACGCTGTATCCCCATGCAATCACATCGAAAACACCAAACACACACGGGTTTTCGAGTACCGACAATTTATACGCCTCGAATTGACTCGGGCGCGTCAGGAAATGAGACCGGCTCAATGGCTGTCGATCTAGAGGCAATTGCTCGTAACGGGCGTTGCGATGTTTCAAGTTTACGTATTGCGCTGCCACTTTTAGAGCAGGGTTATTCGCCGCCGTTTCTTGCAAGATATCGGCGCGACGAATTAAGTGGGCTTGATGAATCTACGCTGTGGACACTCGCCGCAAGCGTTCATGCAGAACAAGCAATCGCGTCGCGCAAAGAAGGACTAATCGAGCAGTGGAATGCCACCGCTCTGGTGGATCCTTCGATCGGCCACGCGATTCGTAAAGCCAGTTCGCGCCGTGTTCTTGGACGTTTGACTCGACGCCTGAAGCAGGAAAGCGGCGAGCCAGCGCCCAGCGACAAGCTGGCCGTTCGCCTTTTGAATCCTCAGAAAGGCGACGGAGATGAGTTGCCATCAATCGCTGCCAAGATCGAAGGCCTTGATGCTGACGCAGCAATCGCTGGCTTAGAAAATTCGGTTGCCGACCGATTAGTTGGTGATCCGCGCGTCATTGCCGCCGCGATACGCTGGCTTTCCAAGAACGCTCGAATTCACATCGCAAATATCAGCGATCCGCACACACAAAAAGCTGCCGAGGAAAAACAGGCTCAGCAGGAAAAGCAGGCCAAAGAGAAAAAAGAAAAGGAAGCGGCCGAGACACCTGCTGCAACACAAGCCGCACCTGACACCGCATCGCAAGCAACGGCAACAGACGAGACGAAAGCACCCGAAGCGGCTGCCGAACCCAGCGCGCCGGCACAAGAAACTCCCGCGAGCGAAAACACGGCTCCCGTTCCAAACGAAACGGAAGCTCCAGCTGCAGAAACCCCAACTGAAAACGCCGCATCACCCGAGGCCCAAAAACCCACGACTCAAGAACCCGCCGTCGAAAGCCCAACGCCCCCAGCGACAGCAGAGCCAGACGAAGCAAAGCCCGCTGAAACACCGGTTAACCCAGAAGCTGCTACCAAACCAGACACAGCTAAACC
>CAZZDZ010000077.1:0-9549 GCA_964652675.1 uncultured Pirellulaceae bacterium | reverse complement strand
GCGATCGTTTCAGCAGACGGTCGAGTGCTCCATTGCGAAGACTTGCCGTGCCAGCTCTCGACAGCTCAACGATCACAAGCCGTCGCCAAAATGGGTGAACTGATTCACGCCCATCATGTTGATTTGATCATCATCAGCAACGGACCATCACGTCGCGCCTGCATGATCGCCCTTGGCGAATTGATTTCCCAATCACCCGATTCGACACTGCGTTGGACGCTGGCTGATCGCAGTGGCGCCGATGTGTACGCGGGCAGCGATGTTGCCGGCCAAGAAATGCGCAGCACACCGCGCAGGTTCCGATCCGCTGCATGGCTCGCGTTTTCCGTTTTGCAACCCGCTCATGCGATCGTCAAAGTCGATCCGTTGAAACTGCGACTCGCTTCGTTCCAACGAGAACTGTCCGACGACGCGATGGCCGACATCTTGGGTGATGTCATGGTCAGTGGTGCGTCACGCGGCGGCGTGGACGTCAACCGCGCTTCGGTCGCGACACTTGCACGACTGCCGGGCATGTCCGATTCGATCGCCCAATCAATCGATCAAGTTCGACGAAAATCGCTGATCGGTTCGCGCGACGAATTGCTAGGAGTCGACGGCTGGACCAGTGTGTCCGAAAGTCGCCAAGCACTACCGTTCCTACGAGTGTTTGGAAGCGACGAAGCCATGGATGGAACGCTTATTCACCCCGATGATTATCCGCTGGCCAAAAAACTGGCGGGAGCATTGGATATCGAATTGCCGCCCGCCTCCCCGCCAGGTTACATCCCACCGCAGTACGCAGACGAAGAATCGGCAGCCGCCAAAACCGATACGTCCGCAACAGACGCACCGGGATTAAAAGAAGCCACCCCGGCCGCAGCGTCGCCCGTCGTGGAAGACTTGAGCGCGAAAGTACACCCCGAAAACGAGTCCTTTGGCGCGGAGCAACCCGCGGACGCCCCAGCGAACGAGGAAACGTCCCCAAGCCAAACCGAGGATCCAGCAGCGCAAACCGAAGAACCAGCTGAATCAAAAGAGCCTGCTGCTGACGCTGCCAACGAAGAAAAAAGCGAAGACAGCGCTGCCAGTGAACCAGCCGCCGAATCCACCGCCGAAGAAACTCCGGATTCAACTGAGCCATCAGAAACAGCAGAAACACCAGGGCAAGAATCAAGCGAGCCCGCTGAAACCACAGCGGAAGCTCCCGCTGCACCACCAGCCGAATCGCTCAAACGCCCGCTCCCTGACCGCGCCAAGATCGAAAAGTGCATCAAGGAATGGCAAGTTGGCCCCAACCGAGTCAACCAATTGGTCAACTGGTTGTGCGATCCGTTTGGCGATTCAGACAAAACCGGCGAAGCGCCCGCGGTGCTAACGATGATGCCAACACAAGGCACTCTGAAAGCTGGGGATCAAGTCATTGGTGTTGTCGTTGGCGTGATGCCGTTTGGCGTTTTCGTCGAAATCGCTCCCGACTGCAGCGGCCTGATCCACGTCAGCAAAGTAACCGACAAATTTGTCGAAGACTTGCACGAAGTCATTCAAGTTGGTGACGTCGTCACCGCCTGGGTCACAGGAATCGACACCAAGAAGCGGCGAGTCGCTTTGAGCGCCATCTCGCCAGAGCGTGAAGCCGAGATAGCTAAAGAGCGTAGCGAACGAAGTCGATCTGGTGGCCGCGACAATCAAAATCGCCGGCGCGGCGGTGGGCAAGGTGCAGGCCAAAATCGTGGCGGTCAATCGCGCGGTGGCCAGTCTGGCGGAACGGGTGCTCGTGGATCCAGCGGGAAACCTGGCGGCGCCCCAGCACGTGGTGGCCAGGGTGGTCGCGGAAAACCTGGCGGAGGCCGCGGTGGCTCGGGACGCTCAGGCGGACGCGGCGATTCAAGAGGTCGGGATTCGCGAGGACGACGCGATCGTAAACCCGAAAGCTACAACGTCGTCAGCAAAAAAGAGAAGACAAAAATCACCGATGCGATGCAAAAGGGTGATGAGCCACTGCGGTCATTCGGTGACTTGATGCAGTTCTATGGTAAGGACGAATCTAAAAAGAAGGACGACTCCAAAAAGCAGGGAAAGCCAAAGAAAGATCAGCCAGCCGCAGAACCAAAAGCGGAATCGAAACCTGCTGAACCCAAAGAGGCTGCGTCCGACGTGACAGCGAAATCGGATTCACCTCAAGAAACCAAACCGCAGACCAACGTCGTGATCGACGAATCCTCCACAATCAAGCCACCTGTTTCGTCTCAGGATCCCGCCACACCACCTCAAGTAGATCCGTCGTCAGTCGCAAAAGTGACTGATTCGACGGACAAACCATCGACAGGTGCTGCGACCGATGAGTGATGATTTTACATCGCGACTGGAATCCGCGATCGAGCGTGGCAAGAAGCGTGCCGAGCATCAGGCAAATCAAGCGAGGGCCAAAGAGCTCAGCGAAGAAGAGCTGAAACGATTGCACACGTCGTATCGTTTGACGTTGTCAGATCGAATTGAAACGGCAGTCGAACGAGTTGCGGACCACTTTCCCGGATTCCGACAAGAATCTTTGTTCGGCGAAGTCGGCTGGGGCAAGGCGTGCTATCGCGACGATCTTCAGATTGTTGCCGGCAAACGCAACAACTTGTTCAGTCGTCTCGAAATGATGATCCGCCCCTACAGTGAACTACGGGTTCTGGAGCTCAAAGGAAAGGGCACCGTAGCGAACAGAGAAGTGTTCAACCGAAGCCACTTTGTGCCCGTCGGAGAAGCCGAACAAGCAGAGTTCGAGCGACTCATAGACGCCTGGGCAATCGAGTACGCAGAAATGTACGCATCCAAGTCCGGCAGCTAATTCACGCTCACCGGCCAACCGTCTCCATCGGATGCTTGTCACCTGTGACTTACAAATCCTGCAACGCCACTCCCCCGGTTTCCTTTGCCAGTTTGATCAAGTCTTCGTTTTGTTGTTCGACGACAAAAACGTGCAAGATGATTCCCTTTAGCTCTTTGGCCTGAACGTTCACGCCGTGGTCGCCGTCGGTCACGATGATCAATTCGGGGCTGTCCGCTTCGACCGCGCTGACCGCGTCGCGCACCCGCTTGATGCCTTCTCGCAGAGCAAGATTAATGTCGGTGTCGTCGCCGACGAAAAACTCATGATGCAGTCGATGGATCTCTTCGCGTGCTTCTTCCACACTTGTCACATTGATTTCGTCATGGACAACGGAATCAAAAAAACTGTATCCCAAAATCGCTTCGCGTCGCATAACCGCTCGCAACCGATTCATCAAAATCGCCAGCAGTTTGTAGATCCGTTCGCCCTGCTGCATCGACTTGGAACGATCAAGCAGCGCGTAGAAAAACTGTTTCTTGTCGCTGCGTTTGATCTTTTCGCGAACCATAAAACTCTTCGTCGCCAACCGATACCGAAAGTACTTGGGCGATGCGACTTTCAACGCCCACGCGGCCGGATTCAATCGCGGCAATTCATCGTAAGATTGCATCATCCGCATTCGAGTTTGATCGCCATCGGGCGCGGGGATCATCTTCTTTTCAAATCGCGGCTGAAAGGCCACATATTCATTTGCGATCCTAGATATCCGCATCAACGCTTCCAAGCTCGGTTCGGCCAGCATCCGTGATGCCACGTCCAGTCGACGCACTGACAGCGGATGCATTTCTTTTTGCTCGGTCTGTTGCTTTCGTCCGCCAAAACAGTCCGCGAACAACGATGCAATCCGGCCGCGTGTTTCGATATTGTCGACCAGTTTGATCGAAGAAATCCCGCGATCTTGCGCCATTTGCTCGTGGTCGATTTTGTCTTTCGGTTTCAGCGCCAGTTCATC
Source organism: uncultured Pirellulaceae bacterium (assembly GCA_964652675.1). Lineage (GTDB taxonomy): Bacteria > Planctomycetota > Planctomycetia > Pirellulales > Pirellulaceae > K23-9. The sequence goes on along the minus strand of CAZZDZ010000077.1, from coordinate 5,740 downwards.
GGGCAATGACTCCATCAATTCGATTTCGTCCGCCTCCAAACCACCCACTTCGTTGAGCGCCCAATTGATTTGCCAACGAATGATTTCTGGTTCGATACCGATCGCCAATGAACGCTTTGCCGTCGCGATCACGGCGATGTTTGCGATCGCACGATCGATATCGGTGCGTCCCTTGATCAAATCAAACTCGACTTCGCGTAAACACGTCGCCAGATCGTGATACAGCGAAACGTCCTTTTCCGACAAACTTAAAAAATCGTCTACCACCTGCGTCAGTTTCCACATCCGCATTCGGTAAGTCATCTTTGTGCGTCGTTCGATTTCGCTTTTCCCAGCCACCTTGCCTTCGTCGACCAAGTGCACGCCGTCCCAAATCATCGGCAGATCGATGTGCCCCATTCCGATCGAATCAAGTTTCTTGATGACTTCCAGCGTGTTGATCTGCTGTCGTCTTTCGCTTGTTTCGGGATAGGTAACGTGAGTGTGGTATTTGATAAAGTTACGGAATCGGCGTTCAATATGGATTCGCTCCACAGCTAAGTCCCCGCTTCGATTTCGGACGACAGCTCTTCGACGCGTTTTTCGGTGATGTCTTTCCAAGCCTGCAACTTGGGATCTGACACTTCAATAAAAATCAATTCGCGTTTCAGTTGATCCATTCCGCTCATCAGGCTAAGCATCGCGTTGATCGCTTCATCGTTCACATCGCCTCTCGCTTCATCGTCCAGGTCTTTGGCAGATTCAAAGATATTGTTGATGTCATCCATTTTTCCTTTCATCTGCTCGGCGCGTTCATCGATATCGCTCAATAGAACTTCCACGCCTCCTTCCAACAGTGCCTTTCGTATCAGGGATTCGACATCGTGTTTGTAGGACTCCATTCCCTGCACATTGCGGATCGTCAAAATGTCTTCGACGATCATTTTTTTGCGACCATGTCGCCCCACGCTGTTGGCGGCCAATCGCAATCCACCCAGCGCGATTCGCGGCGAAACCTGAAATCCGTTTTCGCGATCGTCGTTCAAATTTGCCAATACGTGCGCGTAGATGCGATGCAATTTGCGACGATCGGACTTCGAATCAGGATGGGCCTTTTTAAACAACGCTTCGTAGTCGCGCTGTTCGTAAGAAGGCCAACGGACTTCCAGTTGCAACGGGAACCGTTCCAGCAGCGCCTTGACCGCATCGCTATCTTTGGCGAATTGACGTGGGTCTTTGTTCGTGCAAGCGACGATCACCTTGGCTTTCATTTCAACCGCTTGATCGGCATTCATGAACAACCGGCGTGTCAAAACATCTTTCAACGGCAACAAGGCTTGCGAGGACGCGTCCAGAATTTCTTCCAAAACAACGACTTCGTAGGGCAAAAACGACCGATCGGTGTCGTATTCCAAACATTCGTCCAAACGTGCGATATTCGGCCCGCCCCACAACCGATCTTCGCTCATCCCTTCGCCGAACGATTGCAAAAAGATTTCTTTGTCCTCGTAACCAAGTGCCTTTAGAACCGTCATCACCATGTCCGATTTGCCATGGCCACCAGGGCCCCAAAGCAGCACGTTGCATGGTTGCATGCAGGCATGTGTCAGAACTTGAACGATTTCTTTGCAGTGAATGAACTTGGATTTCAGCGTGTTCGAAATCAATCTTGGGATTTTGATTCGCGGCGTTCGCAATCCTTCTTCGGTGTCCTCGAAATCGCGGTCCTCCAGCTGGATAAAGAAATCTTCGTTCTTGGGCAACTGCTTTTCAATCTTGCGATCCAGTTCAGCCGTATAGGACTGCATGCCTTGCACGAAGCGAATGTTTTGGAAAGCATCGGCGGTGATTTTTTTGTCCTTGCGCATACGCGCACAATTCGTGACCACCTTGAGTGATTGCAACGCCATTCGTGGCGACATCACAAACGTTTTTCGCTCGTTCAGTCCGGCGATGACTTTGGACAATTGCGTTTGCATTTCTTTGCCACCCATGCTGGAATGGCGGCAGACTTTTGCGAACAGTTCGCGGTACTGTTTTTTCTCGTACTCAGGCCAACGAACTTCTTTTTGCAACAAGAACCGTTCCATCAGTGCTTGAACGGCATCGTTTCCTTCGGAAAATTCTCGAGGGTCTTTGTTGGTACACGCGATCACGACTTTGGCGTTCATCGAAACGACATCAGGACCGTTCATGAACACGCGCCGTGTCAGCACATCTTTCAGTGGCAACAAGGCTTGAGCGGGCGCGTCAAAGAGTTCTTCAAAGACGACGACTTTGTATTGCGGAGAAAGGAACGACCTGTTGGTGTCGTATCGCAGACACGTATCCAGCGATGCCATGTCGGGTCCGCCCCACAAACGGTCTTCGCTCATGCCTTCGCCGAATGACTGAACATAAATCTCGTGTTCTTCAATGCCCAGTCCTCGAACGGCGGTCATCACCATGTCGGATTTACCGTGGCCGCCGGGCCCCCACAGCAACAAATTACAAGGTTCATAAAAGGCAGCCGAAATGACGTCCGCAATCTCGTCACAGAAAACAAAGCGTTCACGCAAAGCGGCTTGAGTGCGGGGCAAAATTTCTGCTCGCGGCACCGGGGGCCAAGACGATTCGTTCGCGGCCAAAGCGGTTCGCTCCAAAGAAAAGGGGAAAAAGATGAGTCCATACTATCTTCGCATCACGACAACCCTGGCGAAACCAGTTTTGAAGCAAAAGTGCCACGTAAAAAGTTTTTTCGTCCTACTGCAAACAACAACTTTCTAACGGATAATCCTTTTTTCATTGGTTTCGGAATCTGTCCTGAAATCCGCCCGACCCGCGCTCACCTCAAACTTGTTGGATCAAAATGTCCGTATTGGTCGTCAATTGTGGCAGCACTTCGGTCAAAGCAACCGTGGTCAACCCAACAACCGGCAAGCACTTGGTCAATCTGGTTGTCGAACGGTTGGGGACCGATCAAGCTAATTACCGAATCGGAAAAGACCCCGCCAAGCCCTGCCCTAGCGAATGTTCCGACGCGCTCGCCAAATGCTTGCCCCTGTTGATCGACCAGGTCCCCGAGGGCGACCCGATCACCGGCGTTGGGCATCGCGTTGTCCACGGTGGAGTTGAATTTACGCGTCCGACATTACTGGACGACGATGTTGTGCAATCGCTGCGCAGAACGTTTGCCCTGGCGCCGCTGCACAATCCGGCCAACGTCAACGGCATCGAATCGGCCCGGCAGTTGCTGAGCGATGTCCCGCATGCTGCCGTTTTCGACACCGCATTTCACAACACGATTTCTCGCCGCGCGTATACGTATGCGGTTCCGACGGAACTGGCCCAGAAACATGACTTGCGACGATTCGGTTTTCATGGAACCAGTCATCGGTACGTTGCCAACCGCGCCGCAGAATTCTTAGGCGACGATATTCGGCAGTTAAGATTGATTACTTGTCACTTGGGCGGTGGTTGCAGTGTTTGTGCGGTGGAATATGGTCGCAGCATCGAAACCAGCATGGGCCTGACGCCACTGGAAGGCTTGGTGATGGGAACACGATGTGGCGACATCGACCCCAGTGTCTTGTTGCAACTCGCACGCGCCGAAGGCATGGACGCAGATCAGTTGGACGACTTGGTCAATCGTAAATCGGGGCTGGCGGGTATGTCCGGCGTTGGCAGCGACCTACGTGACATCGAATCCAAAGCCGAAGAAGGCGACGAGCGATGCCGCCTAGCGATTCAAGTTTTTTGTCACCGACTGCGAAAGTACATTGGTGCGTACGCTGCTGTGATGGGCGGTGTTGACGCGATCGTATTCACGGCCGGTATCGGACAAAATAGTTCTGTCGTTCGGCATCGCGTCGGACAACGACTGGAATTTCTGGGCGCTCGTTTGGACGAAGAACGTAATCGTTCCGCGAAAGTGGATCAGTCGACCGATGTGGTTTCGATTTCTCCTGATCATAGCCGCGTCAAAATGTTGGTCGCGAGAACCGACGAAGCAGTCGAGATTGCACAGCAAACAAACAAGCTTTTTCAGAGCCTGGCCAAGTCACCTGTCGCGCGTACGATCCCGGTCGCGATTTCCGCTCGGCACGTGCATCTAACACAAGAAACCGTCGAAGCGTTGTTTGGCCCTGGCCACAAATTGACCGAACTGAAACCGTTGTCCCAACCTGGACAATTTGCAGCCAACGAACAGGTCACATTGGTTGGTCCGAAGCGAAATATCGAACGTGTTCGTGTTCTGGGTCCGACGCGGAGCAAAAACCAAGTCGAAATCTCGCGCACCGATGAATTTTTTCTCGGCATCGATGCCCCCATTCGTGCTTCCGGCAAAGTCGACAACACACCCGGGATCACGCTGATCGGTTCTGATGATCGGCGTGTAACGATTGATCGGGGTGTGATTTGTGCGTGGCGACATATTCACATGACACCAGAGGACGCGGCGGCATTTGGCGTCGAGGATAAAGATGTGGTGGATGTCGAAGTCGGAACCGAAGGCGTCCGTTCACTCACGTTCGGTGACGTGTTGGTGCGTGTCAAATCCAGTTACAAGTTGGAAATGCACATCGATACCGACGAAGGCAACGCCGCCGAACTGAGTCGAACCGATCAAGGTGTCCTGGAGGAAGAAACCGTTCGCCAAGTAAAAGTGAACGCGAATCTAGCCAAGAAACGTTGATCAATCTGATTTGCTCGTTGGCTCATTTGACTTTCACAACGTCTGCGCCTTCAATGGTCGCACGACGCTGGCAGACACCGTGCACCAACGTTTTACGAAATCTCCAAGTAAAGCAACGAAACAGACGATGAACATAATCACAAAATGCACATTCGTGTTGTTGGCCTTGCTCGCGAATCAGGCTTTTGAATCGACATCTTGCGACGCGCAAGTCTACTACCGTTCGTCATCGCCAACGGTGTATCGATCTTATCGACCGACCTATTCGGTCTCACCATCGTCACGCGTCGTTTATTCACCTCGTGTTGTTTATCCAACTCGCAGCAGTGCGTACTCCAGCAGCACGTACCCCAGTCGTTCCTACAGCAGCTATCGACGGACTTATCCGTCATCTGCTTACCGCAGTTCGTCGCGCAGTTCGTCGACATCGCGTTCGCGAGCAACACGTGCACCTTACAGGTTGGATTCGGGTGATGTGGTTTCCGTTTTGGTGTACGGAGTCACTGGCGAGTTGACCGATGCGCCCGTTCACATGCCCGAGAAAAACAAGGACGACATCATTCCGTCGGTCGGCCACCCAATGGTTGTCTTGCCCGATGGTACTTTGCCGTTGCCGTTGATCGATCCGGTTTACGTTCGCGGCCTGACCGTCACTCAAGCTCGCGACAAAGCATCGCGCGCCTACTTGGACGAAGAAATCTTGAAGAAGGACAAGCAAGTCACGTTATCATTGACTCGAAAACGCACCGTCAGTGTCAGCGTCTTGCACGACAATCCCGCTTTTGCGATCAGGGGAGTCAGCAACGTTAAGCTACCTGCCGATCGGGCCGACGTTCTCAATGCGTTAGCTGGTGCAGGGCCTTTTGATCGCGATGGAAAAATCAGTGTCGTCGGATCTGGTGGTCAACGCGGGACGTCGCGATCACGATTGTCAGATGGCGATATCGTGCAAGTCAAATCACCTCGCGCTGGGTTCTTTTACACCGGCGGAAACCTCCAAGGCGGCGAGTTCCCGCTGCCAACCGATCGCCGTATCAACGCACTGCAGGCGATTTCGATCGCGGGAGGCGTGAGGACTCAAAACTT
>CAZZDZ010000076.1:17854-20137 GCA_964652675.1 uncultured Pirellulaceae bacterium | reverse complement strand
AACTCTTTGTCGTGGCGCTAGGCTCTTTTCGTTTGCCGTAGATACGTTACCGTAGTTGGTTCGCACTCACGCCGATCAGTGAGTCTTGTAATACCTCTTGCATCATGTTCGCGCGCCATGAAGCTGATCATCGCTATCATCCAACCATCGAAACTGGACTCCGTCAGGGAGGCCCTCATGCAAGTCGATGTGCACCGACTGACTGTCGTCGATTGCCAAGGATTTGGCCGCCAAAAAGGCCAGACGGGCACGTACCGAGGCCACGAATTTTCAGTCAATCTGCTTCGCAAGGTTCAGCTGCAGATCGCCGTGAACGAAGAATTCGTACAACCCACTGTCGATGCCATTTTGCAAGGTGGCCGTAGTGGCGAGACAGGCGAGATCGGTGACGGCAAAATCTTTGTTCTGCCGATGGACGATTGCGTACGGATTCGTACCGGCGAACGCGGTAACGAAGCAATCTAGCGCGCTGACCAAACTCTTCTTTTAAAAAATATCTGCTGTCATGGCTCAAACAAATTTTGCAGACGGACCGCTCGCTGGTCAAAAGGTTCTCATCTTGGTTGGTGAAATCTACGAAGACCTGGAGCTTTGGTATCCCAAGCTGCGTCTGGAAGAAGCCGGCGCGGTCGTCACCGTCGCCGGCCCTTGCGCTGATACTCATTACAACGGCAAGCACGGCTATCCCTGCACCAGCGATGCAGCGATCGACCAAATGAACGAGGCGGATTTTGACGCCCTGGTTGTCCCCGGCGGATTCATGCCAGACAAACTGCGTCGCGACAAAGTCGTGCTGGATCTGGTCGCCGCGTTTGATCAGGCCAAGAAACCCATTGCCGCGATTTGCCACGGCGGCTGGATACCGATTTCGGCCGGGGTCTACCAAGGCGTCAAGGTGACCGGTTCACCGGGGATCAAGGACGATTTGGTCAACGCAGGGGCAATCTACTCCGACGCCGCCGTTGTGGTCGACGGACACCACATCAGCAGTCGCAGACCCGATGATCTGCCAGCGTTTTGTCGTGCCATGATTGCGATGATGCAGTCTTAGCCGCGCACGTAAAAGTACAAGCCGCTTATGATTCGGCTTGTTCATCCGCCGCTGGTTTGGGAGCCACGTCCAGCTTTTTAGACAGAGGATCAGCAATCTCGCGGGTATCGATACCCAGCGATTCCATTCGCTTGTTCCATTTTTCTCTGGCGAGCTTTCGCATGTCGACGTCTTTGTCGGCTTCGTCAACAATCTCGATTCCGACTAGCGTCTCCACGACGTCTTCAAGCGTCACGACGCCTTCCAAGCCACCGTGTTTGTCGACGACCAGCAGAATGTGTTCGCGATTGTCCAACAGTTTTTCCAGCACGATGCTCAAACGCGTTTCGTCCAAGACACCGCGCAGTTCACGTTTTTTGAAATCTTTCAGTTTCGTGGTGCCGCTATTTTGAATGTCATCTAACAGCAATTCGTTCTTCAAAACAAATCCCGTGATGTTGTCGCGATTCTCTGCGTAAATTGGGATTCGCGAAAAGAACATCTTTTCGTGTTGCTGCAAGGCTTCATGAGCCGTCATGTCTTGTTGCAGTGCAAAGACGACCGTGCTGGGCGTCATGATGTCTTCGACGCACAAATCGGGAAAGCGAAACAGGTTCTTTAGAATACGAGATTCTTTCTCGTCCAAATGTCCGCCTTCGGCACCGATGTCTGCCAGCGCCGTGAATTCATCACGCGAAAAGGAATGGTGGCTGTGACCGCCCGTCATCCACTTGGTGATCAATTCACTCACAAAGATAAACGGATACAGCACAAAATTTAGAAACTGAATGAACCTTGCTGTCAGGGGTGCCAGTTTTCGCCACCAAACGGCACCGATTGTCTTGGGGATGATCTCCGAGACAAATAGGATCAGCAACGTCAGGACGACCATCGCAATCCCCACTGCTCCTTCGCCAAAGTACTTGGCTGCGTACGCGCCCGCGCCTCCAGAGCCGATTGTGTGGGCGATCGTATTTAATGTCAGAATTGCCGCAAGCGAACGGTCGACGTTGGATTTGACGTTCTTGATTCGGGGGGCACTGGTATCGCCAGCGCTTTCCAAATTCGCGACATACGAAGGCGAGATGCTCAGTAGGACGGCTTCGGCAACCGAACAGAGCGACGAAAAGAGCAAAGCAACCAGAGCAAAGCCGACGCACAATGCCAGGTCCGCTGGATCGCCCGTGCCTGCAGAATCAGAAGCGGCGTTGGCCGCATCAGTACCTTGTGCGTAAACGGTTTCAGCAACGAGT
>CAZZDZ010000076.1:7666-17754 GCA_964652675.1 uncultured Pirellulaceae bacterium | reverse complement strand
AGATTGGCCACCGATTCGCTTCAGACGCTATTGGTTCGACTTCTGGAGCGTCAGACGCAGGTTGTCAACTCGCAGTTTGGCAGTGGTAACGGGTGAGTCCAGGATCAATTCAAAGTACTTGATTTTTGTCAGGTCGATCTGCCGGTTCACAGGACCCTCCACAATCTCATCTCGAGTAATCCGGAAATGTTTGATTTTACCTGGCACAATTTCCGTCGCCTCCTTGTACATGTCATCATCGGTGTCGTGGACATCATCGATCACTTTGACAATCAACCGGCCGTTTTCGGGATACGCCGCATCTAACGCGACATCAAACTGCAGGTCAGTCATCAACGACCAGTCGCGTTGCAATTCGACCATCGTTGCCGAGCCGTGTTCCTGATTGGTAAAGGTTACTTCCAAGGCCGATTCACCATCGGTCGCATCCTGTCCCGACCTCCGTCGCACGCAGTTATTAAAGTACCATCGGTGCAGCTCCGCGTCTGTTTCGAAAGACGCCAGCAACGGAAAGCCATTGTACATGGTAGCCACATCACGCAGGTTAGCGATGGGAACCTGCCAGCCAAGAAAGAGTGAAACGACAGCGATGATTAACAACACTCCACGCTGCAATCTAGCGACTCCTTTTCGCCACAAAACCCACCAAGCAAACAGCAAAGTGCCAGCCAAAACTCCGTAGCAGTTGGCAACCACGTCGTGCATCGAGCCGTTGCGCCCCATGTATCTTTGAACGAGTTCCATGCCCGCTCCAAAGCATGCAATGATAACGAACACAATTGCAAATCGTTTTACTAAAGCGACGTTGAACGTCCGGATCGGACGCACCCGATGGATTACCGACAAAGCAATTAGTGCGACCGACGCAAACATGGGCGGATGAGCCAAGTCGCCCATTGAGTCGGCAACACGTCCGTCGAATGGTATCGGTACCAGCAGCAGCAAAACGACCAACCCAATCAGCGCGGCAAAAATCCAGATGATTCGACGAACGCTCAGCGGCGGCGGATCATCAATGGTGGTTGGGCCCGCATCCGAGTCGGATGCAATTTCGGCGGCAGATTCGCTTTGGCTCAAGAGACCGATCGTGTCACAGTGGGTTGGGGATTCGTTGCCGCTCGTTAGCGATGATTCGGCGATATTTCGGCGCAATCGTAGACTTTACCGCATTTCAGCCACAAGTGACCGATCAATCAATGACGAAATCCACCACCGAAGTCGCCTCCACCGATATCTTCGCCGCCAATCCCATCTGGTGGCCAGCCGTTGATCAGCCGAAACCAGAACAGATCAGATCGGCAGTTACTCCAGCCGTTTCGCTGTGCCAATGGCCATCTCCATGGCCGGCCCTGCCCGTTTCGGCTGGTTGAAAATGGTTTAGACTAGCGAAACCTCAGCACGCCGGAATTCAGCACGCCGGATTACTGCTCACGGTATGAAGAGCCTACGAAGAAAAAGCCGATGCAATGTTGTTCAACTCGTATGCCTTTATTTTCGTGTTTTTCCCTGTCGTTGCGGCGCTCTATTTCACAATCAAAGCTGCTGAGCGCAACGCTTCGTCCAAGTTTAGCCACTGGTGGCTGGTTGCCGCTTCGCTATTCTTTTATGGGTTTTGGGACTATCGATACCTTGTCTTGATCATCGCATCGATTCTGGGCAATTACATCGCCGGAAAGTTCCTTAGAAATCAAGACAACAAGTTTAGGCAACGGTCGGTTCTGGTAATTGGAATCGCGACAAATCTGCTCCTGCTTGGGTATTTTAAGTACGCAAATTTCTTTCTCGAAAACGTCGGGATTTTGCTGGGCAGCGAGATATCGATCGGCGAAATCGCTTTACCGTTGGCAATCAGTTTTTTTACGTTTCAACAGATCGCGTTTTTGATCGACTCGGCGAGTGGCAAACGTGGTGACTGTCACTTTTCAGACTATTGTCTCTTCGTCTCTTTCTTTCCGCAGCTCATTGCCGGTCCGATTGTGCACCATGGCGAGATGATGCCCCAGTTCGAACGGTCTCATGAGGGGGTCAACTGGGATTTGATGGCCAAAGGTCTGTTTGTTTTTTGTCTCGGGCTATTCAAAAAAGTTACTTTGGCCGATTCGCTCGCGACTTGGGTTTCGCCGGGCTTTGCCGCACCGGAAAATTTGACGTTCATTGACAGTTGGCTCGTTACGATGAGCTACTCGTTGCAGCTCTACTTTGACTTCAGCGGATACAGCGACATGGCAATTGGTTCCGCCATGATGCTTGGCATCGTTCTGCCGTGGAATTTCAAGTCGCCGTACAAGGCACTGACGATTCAAGAGTTCTGGCGGCGATGGCACATCACGCTGAGCCGATTTCTTCGAGACTATCTGTACATTCCACTGGGAGGAAGTCGCGCGGGGGAATCACGGATCGCGTTCAATTTGTTTCTTACGTTCCTGCTGGGCGGAATCTGGCATGGTGCAGGCTGGACGTTCGTGATTTGGGGCACGCTCCATGGCATCGCTTGCGTCATCCATCGAATGTGGTCTCGCCGTGGGTTTTCGCTTGGCAAAATTCCTGCAGCGATCGTGATGCTGTTTTTCCTCAACATCACTTGGATTTTCTTTCGCGCCCCAGACGTCGCAAGCGCGATAGAAATGGTCAAAGCGATACTCGGATTCAATGGACTGGTGGTTCCTGATCAAATTGCCAGCGTGTTGCCCTGGCTGCCAGTGGGTGAATTGCTCGACGGTTTTACGAAAAGCTCCGATTGCCCACTTTGGGTTTTGGCTGGCGGTCTAGTCGTCTTGTTCGCCCCGTCATCCTTTGAATTGTCAGAGCGATTTCGCCCGAGTGTGGCCAGCGCGATTTTTACTTTGGTTCTGTTCATCGTCAGTTTCTTTCACCTCAATCGCGTAAGCGAATTCCTCTACTTTCAGTTCTGAAAAATGAGTCCGAAAAACTGGTTCTTGATGACGCTTTTGTTCGGCAGCCTGTTTCTGGTTGGCATCGCCTGTTTCAATTTCGTGTTGGACCCTTTCTCTCAAAGAGATACCTGGGAGCTAACGAAATACGATCGCGTACGGCTCAATCGAAATGCCAATGTGCCGCTTTGGTCTTTGCTTAGCATGAGAAAAATTGATCCTGCTGTGCGAAAGGCATCCGAAGTAATCGTGCTGGGTGATTCTCGGGCCTCGCTTTTAACCGCAAGCGAAAACGACACCGTTTTCAGAACCAGAGTTGTCAACGGTCAAAAAATCTTGAATTTGAGCCTTGGTGGTGGATCGTTAAAGGAGTCTTTGAGTTTCTTTGAAATTCAAAACGATAGTGCCGACGGCTTTGCAAAGCTGAAAACCATCGTCTTCACAGTGCCTTTCAATCGCTTCTGCGAACATGAACGCCCCGATCGAATCAGCCAAGGTCGTTCAATGAGTGAAAATCCGTTGCTCTATTATTTCAGCGCCTACACGCTGAAAAAATCAGTGCGCTCGGTTCGCAAAATGGGTAAACCACAAGAAGCACAGACGCAGAAGGATGGAGACAGAGTACTGGCGAGCTGGGCTGACGAATATTCAAGGTATGACGCGGCAACGGTTGAAAAACGCCTGCTTAAACTCGCGAAGTTCAAGCAGAAGATGGATTCTCGGAACGTGAATGTAATTTTCTATCTTCCGCCTGGTGGCGCAAGTGGAAAACAATTCATCGCAGAAGTCGGGCTTCAGAAAGAATACGCAGACTTTCTTGCGAAGCTTGAGAGGATTGGGACGGTCGAATATTGGGCGGACCGTACTGGTGTCGATGACAGAACATTTTCGTACAAGATCGGCGATCCGATTCACCACGATCTTGGCATCCAAGTATTGGAAAAGATGCTGTCAAGAAATGAACGCACGCAAACAAACCAACAGCAACTCTGAATCGCGTCATCAGTTACCGAGAATCGTATCGACTCGCGAAAGAGATAGGGAGTTTTCGGGATCATTCCCGAAAACCCGACCTGCGCGGCAACCGAAGAGTTGCCAAAAGAAGTGAGGGCGCAGGGACTCGAACCCTGGACCATTCGATTAAAAGTCGAATGCTCTACCAACTGAGCTACGCCCTCATGTGCTAACTTTCGTTAACACGGCGACCGAAAAAAAGAACACGAACAAGTCTCAGTTGAAGACTTGTTCGATACTCAATCTCGATTGATTCTTTGTTTTGGTCAAGCGGAGCGGACAGGATTTGAACCTGCGGAAGGGTTTGACCCCTTCACCGATTTAGCAAACCGGCGCTTTCGACCACTCAGCCACCGCTCCGTAAACAATTCAATGGTTACAATCCAACCATCGCATCCGTTTGTTCGAGGGGCGAAAGCGATGCCAAATCCGGTTATCGTTTCCACACCTGCGAGGGCAGATTGTGCTGCATTACTCGCTTGAACGCAACCCTCGCTGGTCCACTCGCCAGCCAAAGCCTTGGACGCACTGCCAGTTACTTTGGTTCGGGCGGTTTTGACGCGATTTACGATCAAATAACTTGGCCTTTAGGGCGAAAACGACACCAATGGACGATTTGCTGACCACCGTCACCCATCGCGCCATGGCCACACAATTCGCTGTCATGCTGCCACGAACCGAGTCGCGGGCCACCGAAGCGGTTTTGGAATCGCTGGAGATGCTCGATGGCATCGAAGCCGCTTTGACGATTTACCAGGATGAGAGCGAAATTTCACGCGTCAATCGTGATGCAGAAAATGAGCCCGTCGAACTCTCCCAAGAAACTTTCTCGCTGCTCCAGAAAGCCATCACCTGGAGCGAACGAACAAACGGTGCGTTTGATATTACCGCCGGACCGCTTGTTGAAGCTTGGGGGTTCTCGACGCGCAGCCGACGAAAACCGTCCGATGCAGAAATCGCTACCGCAAAATCCAAAGTCGGCTACCAGGATCTCATTCTGGATACCCAGCGACGTAGTGTGCAATTTGCCAAGCCCGGCATGTCCATCAATTTGGGAGCGATTGGCAAAGGCGACGCGGTGGACCGATTGGCGGCAAAGTTGATCCATAACGGGGTAGAAAACTTTTTGATCCACGGTGGCAACAGCAGCGTTCTCGCGCGTGGCGATCAGCATGCACAAAGCAACCGTGGGTGGAAGGTTGGCATTTCACATCCCACCAAAGTCAATCGACGTCTAAAGGGGATTTGGTTGCGAAATCAATCGCTTGCGACCAGTGGGTCCGGAAAGCAATTCTTTCACCATCAAGGAAAACGCTTTGGGCACGTGATTGACCCGCGAACGGGATATCCCGCTGGTGATCTTTTGTCGCTGACGGTGTTGAACGAATCGGCTGCGGCAGCGGATGCTTGCGCGACAGGTTTTTTCGTAGCTGGCACCGACGCCATTCGTCAGGCCTTTGAGGATGGAGATTGTTTAGGCCCCATGCTGGGTGTTCGCGCCGCCAAACGACAAGATGTGGTGGAGCTGGAAGTGTTTGGCTCCGATGATGGTAATTCACAGTCTGACGATGAAAATCAGCACGGATTTGATTGGGTCGAGGATTGAAGTTGGCGTGAAACTCGCGTGGCTTTTTTCGGCCTGGACATTCGATTCGCTGAGTGATTACAAACTCAATGCTAGGTGCGAACTAGCTTGGATCTGGATGAAAAGCGTCTGATGATTCACCTGATGACATGAGGTCAAAAAATGAATATGAATTTCTTTGAGTGGATTCGAACGAGTGTGCGCCAAAGCGTATTGCTGGGTTTCAGCGACGCCGTGGAACAGCTTGGATTGCCCAACGAAGACGACGAGGTGAGCCCAGCCATGACGGCGCTACTGAACAATGACGCTGCCAAGAAAACCAAAAAGAAAACGCGTGGCGGCGGACGCAAACGATTGGGAAAAACGCTCAAAGACATGAATCCGTAGTGGATCGTTGCCGTTAAGCTCGGCTGTACGCTACGCGTTGCCAGTCGGTAGCACAAACAAGATCGTGGTTGAGTCACCTTTTTTTGATTCAACTCGCAGGCTGCCTCCGACCAAATTTGCCCGTCCTTTCATGGATCGGATGCCATAACGATCATCACCAACGGTGTCAGGATCGAATCCTTTTCCGTTGTCCGTGATTTTCACCGAGTCCTTTTTTGCGACGATATCGATCTGTGACGCCTTGCCGTGTCGCGAAGCATTCCGGGCAGCTTCGACGATAATTCGGTATACGGCAGCTGCGATCGGTCTGCTGTAGTCATAGCTCTCATCGCTGAGTTGCCAATCGACTTGAATATTTGGAGCGATCACTCGCGACACAGTGTGTTTCGCCGCTTGGGTCCAAACCGTGTTGTCCAGCTCGGGCGGATAGACCTGCGTCAGAATCGAGCGTGCCGTTTGCAATGCTTCGGTCAACAGTGCATTGGCGCTCAGCAGGCGATCACGCGCGGGATCGTCACCGGCGGACAATTCGATTTGGTTTTGAAGTGTCGCCGAGGCGGTGAAGATCAGTGGGATCAACGCATCGTGAATTTCATGCCCGATATGCGAACGTTCCGCTTCGATGGCTTGCGTCGCGAGATCGGGTTTCATGTTTGTTGTGACCAGTCGCCAACTGCGATCAAGTGTCGACTATCCGCCGAACCAGCCTTTTTTGTCGAAACTCTCAACTGCTGCTTCTTCGCCGTCTTGAATGTCGAACAGCTTGTTCAGTTTGGTGATCTTAAAGACCTCCATGACATTCGGCGAAACTTCGCAAAATTTCAGCGTCACGCTCTGCGCCTTGCAGCCTTTGTTGAGCATCACCAATTTGGTGATCATCGCGGACGACATAAACGAAACGCCACGGAAGTTCAGCAGCATCTTTTTCTGAATCGCTTGAGGCAGAATTTCTTGGAGTTCGCGACCGACTTGTTCGATCCGCTGACTGTCCAGGATTTTGCTGTCTGTGAAGCCCACAACCAAGATTTCGCCGGTTGTCGTTGAAGTAATGGCCGCCATGCGTATTGTTCTCTTATTGGCCGAGTTTGTTTTGGATTAACTCTCCAGCAGCACCAAACATCACCGCTAGAGGTCTTCACAGATTATCACCGATGCCCCTCGCTGGCAATTCAGCAGACACCGATGAAGGGTAAAAACGACGCTGTTGCATTGAAATAATGCCGCTGTCGCCAGTTCGTTCCTCTCAGCGCCGTATTGGCAAACCGTCCGATGGAGACATGATTTGCCACATTGATAGGTTGCAAATCCGGTGCGTTTGGGTTTGGCTATTCTTTGATTTGGAAGTCGATTCGGCTTTGACCGTACTTCTCTGAGATTGCGTCTTGCATCGTTAGCTCCAATTGATACTTGCCCGCTTTGAGATTCTTGGGCAAATTCATTTGGTACGCGATGAAGTAGTCTCGTAGGTAGCTTCGTGACAATTGTTTGTCTTCGGGTAGAGGTTGGCTGACCACTTTTTTGCCCGACTCGTCATAGATAACGTACGTGCCCAACAAATGAGTGGTGTAACCTGAGTCGTTTTGTTTTGCGACAAAGTTTTCTATCTCGCAGTACAAAATGACAGCTTGTCCGCGTTGAAAACGTCGATCGGGGAATGGCTTGATTTGCCCATACGCTTCGATCTCAGTACAGAACGACATGCCGCGTACTTCTAAGGCGTCGGATGCTGCCGCCAAATGACGCGTCGCTTCACGCAGGGTCGGCAAAGCAGCCGAGAATCGTCGGCCGGCTACCGGGTGTCCCTCTGGATCAATGATCTTCCAAAGCCCTTGTAGCTGATGACGCAAGTATTGTTGTTCTTGGTCGCTCAGTCCCTTGATGTCATCGACCGCTACGTCTGGATTGCCGGCCAGCACCATCAGATGTCGGGCCAGGATCTCGCGGCGATTCTTCTCCGCTTGAGTCTCGGCTTTTGTCGGATCGGTTAGTCGCTTTAGCAGCGCTTGATAAAGATCTTCGTCCGACATGGTTTCGATGCTCGGAGCGGTCTGCGATGCTGGCGGAGTTTCCGGTGGTAGTTGATACTGCTGGCTTGCGCTGGCTTGGCTGGCAACGGCGGGAATGTTCGGCATGCTGAACGAATGAGAGGGCTGAGTTTGCTCAACGGATGGCTGTTTTCTAGGTGCCTTTTCGATGCTGGCTTGCTGTACTCGGCTGTGATCATTCTTTGCGACTGCGGCAACTTGTACTTTTGCTGGCTCTTGTGGAATAGCCAATTGCAAGTCTTTGGGATTTGGCAGTCCAATATTTGACACTTTGAATTCATCACGTCGCAGTTGGTGCGGCAAGCGATTCAGTTGTGCGCCTAAGGGCGGCATGGATAGATCGAACTTGGAAACGTCGATCGTATTGATCGCTCCACTATGAACGACAGTTGGACTGGATGAGTCTGCAACGTGATCATCCAGAGCGGGGTGATCCGTTGGCAACACAAAACCCCGTTTTGAACCAGATGGTTCGACAAAGGGGGGGCGTGATGAAGGTTTGTTCGTGTTTCCGACTGCAGCAACCGAATTGCGGATCATGGAAAGATCGCTGATCGGCGGAACCGATGACTTGGAGGGCCGCTCTGTCTGTGCAACTTTTTGAATGCTAGGGCTAGAGTCGGGCTTGCTCTGAGGGATGTCAGATTTCTTTTTACTGCGCTGTGTTGCTGTTTTGCGGCTCTGGGCAGCCACCATGCTGCTCTGGGCAGTTTTAGTCTCAGGAGCTTTGGCCTTTGCCAACAGTTCGTCTACCACGTTGACCACGGTTGGTGGCGCTGGTGGTTTGGATACCGGGTTCGCCTTGGGATTCTTGGCGATGGACGTTTTGATCTGACCATTGCGTTGGCTCTTGAGCGGATCCAGAGTGACTTGGACAAGCGGATGTGTTTCCGTTTTGGCTTTAGCCACTTTCGGCCCAGTGCGAATCAACGGAGCCGCTTTGGTCGCCTTTGGTTTGGCGGCGCGTTTGGCAATTGGAGTTCGCTGCCGAACCGCTGCTCGGTGTGGCGGCTCGTGTTTCAGTTGCAAGTCTGCGACTTCGACTGTCTCCAGGTCACTGATCGAAGCGGTTACTGCTCCACTGGAGGACGCGATCCGGATTGGTTTTACGTCCGCGGATTCTTCGGAATAGTCGGGCAGCTTGGGTAGGTCCTTTAGCCTGTTGGCCAAGGCGCTGTAGGGCGAATTTGGTTGATCGGTCGCGTCGGCGTCCTTTGCGACTTGGGCGACTAGTCGTCTTAAAGCCTTTTGTTTTACATCAATCGAAATTTCGTCGAAATCATCCTTCTTGTTGCTGCTTTTCGCTGCGATCGACTCGGTCGGTTTGGGAGTTGCGATCGGCTTTGCTTTTACATTGCTTTCAGCATGCGCCTTGTTTTTAGCCTGTGCTTTGGCGTTTGCGGCTTGCCTAGGCGATTGGCTTTGTGCGGCTGACTTTCCACGATTGGCGGCCAACAGCGCCTCGACGGCTTTACCGCGCGCCGGTTTATTGGTCGACAACCTTGTCTTTGCTGGGGCTAGATCAGCCGAAGGTACTTTTCCTTTGGCTTGGGCAGCTTGATTTGTTTTCGCCGCTACAGATCGGCGCTGAGCTACTTCGGCGGAGCTTGCGGCAACCTTGCTGCGCAAGACCTGTTTTTTTGTTGGTTGGTTTGACGAAGCCGAACTGGGTGCCTTGGCGGCAGCGGTCTTTGTAGCGGTTGCAGTTCTTGGCGCTGGTTGCTTTGCAATCTCTGGCTTTGTGGCTTTGGATGGCGCAAGACGCTGTGGCGGCGAATCGACCGAGGCCATGTTGACGTAGGGATCTTCGTTTAGCTCCAACATTTGCAAGTCGGGCGCAGTTCCTTTGCACCCGACCAAAATGATCAGGGCAGCGGGAGCGACGAAAAATATCCAAGACTGACGGCAAGCGTGCATCCGTGCCTCGCTTCTCAAAATTCTGGCGGTTGGATGAATTGTTTCACAACGTTTCGTAGGCTCAATCGTTGCCGAACATCGGAAATGTCAGCGAAATTGTTCTCAACGCAGTCACCGAATCATTCAAACAAATGCGTGAAACACGCATCTTTCTTTCGAACGAAATTCGGGTGTGGTAGGACCGTACGAAAATTAAGCCCGGACAATCAACGCCAAACTGAGCAATTGGCGGTCCAGACTCAATCCAGG
>CAZZDZ010000076.1:0-7566 GCA_964652675.1 uncultured Pirellulaceae bacterium | reverse complement strand
AAGCCCGGACAATCAACGCCAAACTGAGCAATTGGCGGTCCAGACTCAATCCAGGGCGATTGCACACGATCACGCGTGAAAAGCTCAGTCCACCTAGAGCCAACTATGCTGACGGAAAGATCTGATAGAGCATCAAATAAACCAAGACACCGGTCACCGAAACGTACATCCAGATTGGATAGGCGTATCGCACCAAACGTTTGTGGGCCAAAATTTTGCCTGCCTTTGCAAGCAACACTGCTTTGATTGCCAAGAAAGGCACGGTGATCGCCAAAACGATGTGCGATATCAAAATCGAAAAGTAGGTGTAGCGAGCGGCTTGGGGTGCATCGGCGGAGAACTTTTTGTTTGGTTCACCTGTCACCTGAAACAAAGCGACTTTGTGCAAAACGTAAAACAGCAAAAATGCGGCGCTGACACCCAGTGCGATCAGCATCAGTTTTTTGTGAACACGCGCTCGGCCGGTTTTGATTTTCCAAAGCCCAGCAGCCAGCACTCCAGTCGCCGTCAGATTTAGGGTGGCGTTGAGGTGTGGCAGGTTGTTGGCGAGAAATTCCCACATGGCGGTATGTTTGACTTTTTTAGAAAGAGAGTGGTCAGACACTCCGTGGCCGAAAAATTTCAACTATCGGCCACGGTGTGTCCGGTCACGATCACATCATCTCGCGAATTTTTTCTCTTAGCTTCTTCATTTGAACGGGCTCAGGCCAATTGTAGAAACCTTCGATTTTGCCTTCGGGATCAACCAAAACGAATCGTTCGGTGTGATTTTGTTTATTCACGGCTTGCTGGTAGATCTCTGCTCCGATACGACGGATGTAGGTCAAGTCGCCGGTCATGAATAGCCATTGCTCTTTGTCGGCACCGAACCGCGCCGCGTACTCTCGCAGTTTTTCGGGTGTGTCGGTTTCGGGATCAACGCTGATGGCGACGAACCGAACTCCCTCGCCTTCGAATTCATCCTGCAGTTCTTTCAGTTTTTGATTTTGCTGAACGCAGATACTCGGACATGTGCTGAAAAAGAAACTGACAAGGTAGGGTTGCCCCAGCAGTTCTTCGCTTTTGACTGTCTTTCCGCTTCGTTCGGTCAACTCAAATCGGCTCAACCAATCTTCGTCTGCAGGTGGATGCGACGGTTCGGTGTTTGCGATTGGTTCGGTCTGCGGCGAGTCGTTGGAATAGACGACGTCATTGGGGCCAGGCCCATCTGCAGGCACCGGTTGCTTCATGGACCGAATTGCAAATCCAAGTCCAACGCCGACCAATAGAATCAGGGCAACATGGATAGCAGTACGCATGGTTTGTTCCGATGGTATTTTCGAAGCGAGGAATTGCAATCTATTCTACTTTTCGCAGCAAAAGTAGCCATCTCTCTCCGAGAGATGTAGGGCGATTTTGCGGAACCAAAATGGATTCAGTCTGGATCGTAGCGAGAACCGGCTAGTGGCTCTCAGCGACACTACTTAGATAAAAACTCGTAGCGTCACGATCAACAGAATCGCTGGTAGCACCAACAGCGACGAACGCAATAGCTTGCGGGCCGTCTGGTCATTGGGGTCCGCTTTGAATCGCAATGACGCTTTTAGCATTGGATAGCAGGCGGCAAAGACTCCGATGGATGCCAAGATCGGTGCGATCAGTCCGCCGGGGATCCACGCCAAAGCGACGCCGCAAACAATCAATGCGATCGAGCCAATCACGCTTTGCCAAGCAGCACTGCGGCCGGTTGGTTCGACCGTTGTGGTCATCTTAAATCCGGCTTCGTCATACTGTTTGCGGTACATCCACGCGATCGACATGAAGTGCGGGTATTGCCATGTGACCAAAACGCCAAACAACAACCAGCCGCTCCAGTCGGTCAACTGTCCGCCGGTTGCTGTGTATCCAATCAGCACAGGCAAAGCACCAGCGATCGCGCCGACCGTTGTGTTCCATGCGGTGCGAGTTTTCATCGGTGTGTAGATCAATACGTAAATCAACCAAGTCGCAATGGCGGCCATTGCTGGTACCAAACCAAACATTTGGTTCAGCAATACCGAGCCCGCGACTCCGATTACCGTTGTGAATATGATTGCCGACCAAATGTTCATGCGTCCAGCGGGCAAAGGCCGCGAAGCGGTACGTGTCATGTTGCAATCGATCACGCGTTCCCATGTTTGGTTTGCTGCACCGGAGCTGCCTGCTACCAGAGCGGTGCCAAAGAGCAACCAGAACATTTCAACCAGCCCGACCATTCCACCGGCACCGATGAACGCCGTCATCACGGTCGTGACCAAAATCATTGTCACGATTCTAGGTTTGGTCAGTTGGTATAAGTCGCTGGCAAATGCTGAGATCTGTGCTGTATTGTGTTGAGCTGTGCTAACTTGAACTGGGCTCTCCCCTGCACTTCCCTGCTCTTTTGATTCGGCAACCGCGTCAACGGTGATGGCGCGCGATGACCGTTCAACCGTTTCTGGTTGAGTAGGAACTGTCTTGGCGATCAAAAGGTCAGTCGACATTCGTGGTTAGCTGAAAGCTGTTTGGGAGGCGTCAGATTTAATTGTTGTGTCGGTTTCTGTTTGGGCACGGGAAATTTGTTTGCGTTGGCAATGACGCGTTCGCCAAGTTCGCACCCAGATCATCGTCGAAACGGCCAAAATCAGCGAGCCCATTGCGACATGACCCGTCACAATCATCGAATCCAGGAACCCTTTTGCTCGGATCAAAAACCCAGTCGCGCCAGGAAAGCTCTGCATGAATGTTGGCCAGCCATAATTCACGACCCATGTGCCAATCCCCAGAGCAATCTGAACTCCTACAAATCCTATCAGCCAAAGGGCTGGTCGCGAGAGCGTCAAATCGCCGCAGCGCCTCAGTCGGGCCCAACTAGAGAGCGTGATGAGCCAGAGGAAAAATGCTGTCATCACGTGAAATGCAACGATTAGCGTGAATCCACCTGGCTTGGCAGACGGCTGGACGTGACGAAGTTGCGCACCCAAAACCAACTGCAAATAGCTCAAAGCGACGACCGAGAACGCCAAAATCAAAACGCCGCGCGAGACATTCTTGCCAGACAAACCATCTGTCAAGCTATTTGAATCGTCACGTTGAAACCAAAATCGGCTGGTCACTACAGCAAAGGCAACGCAACCGGCAAAGAACGCCGGGCCAAAACAGCCATGGACCATCGCCAGGGTACGGCTGGCTCCGACGACGCGAATTCCACCCAGTAGGCCTTGAAAAATAACGGCCCCCAGCACGATCAGCGAAAATCGAAATACCCAGCGTCGTGTTTCGTTCTGATAGGTTTTCCAGGCCAACGCGATTGCGACCAGTCCGACCACGGCCCCAAGCAATCGGTGCCCATGTTCAATGAACAAATCAAACGGCCCAGTCAACCATGTTTTGTAGGGATACAGAAACAGGTTGTAACCGTAAGTGTTGGGCCAATCGGGAACCGCCATCCCGGCATCATAAGTCGTGACCAAACCGCCGACCCAAATTAGCGGCCACACCAAACACACGATCAACACCGCCAGTCGATGAACGACTCGTGCGGGTGTGCTTTCGGTAGTGCTGGATAGATCAGTCACGTTTCAATTCAGGCATCGGGTTTCAGAAACACTCTTTGGCAGAAAGAGCCGCGTTATCTTTTCTTGGCATAAAAACGTTCGCCGATAATGCCGCCTACCACGGCGCCGCCAGCGCCAAAGAGCGCACCTGGAATCATGCCCCCGAATTTCAATGCAAACATGATTCCCAATCCGATCGCCAACCCAGCGATCGCAAAAATGGTTCGGTAGTTGTCTTGGGTCATTCTGAATCCGCAGTCTGTTTGAGTGATTGTAGGTAGTGAACAACGTCCCAGGCCTGGTCGCTGGACAGGCCCGTTGGCGATTCTTCGGCAGTGATCTGAACGCTGGGCATTGGTGTTCCGGCGATACCTTGGCTAATTCTGCGATACAACGTCGCCGAGTCACCGCCGCCGCGAAAAACACCTTCGTCCAATTTTCGCGGACGAATCTGTCTTGGACGATGTGCTCCTGCTTTGCGAAACGGTTTCATCGCATCACGATCCGTTGGGGTCAGCCCGATTCGGCTGGAGTATTCTTTGGACCAATCGTCATAGTCTAAGGTGACTGCAGAACCGTTTCCGCCTGGGCCATGACAGCCGACGCAATTCGCAATCTGGCCATGGAAAATATCTTTGCCGCGTTTGATCGATTCTGCATCATTGTCTGTTTCTTTTGGAACGGCGACAACGTGCGAATCTGCTGTCAGCCAAGATTCAACCACATCGTTAACGGTTGTGCGAATCAGTTCTTGCGAATCAGCTAGCTTTGTCAGTTCAGCTATCTCACTTGAGTCCAAGTCATCGGCGTAGTCGAGGTCATCGACGGCTGCTTCCATCAGTTTGCGTTCGGTTTCACCGCGGACGGCAAGAAAGATTGCATAGTCCGTCAAAACTGTCCAATCGCTTTCACTTAACAGTGCAAACGATGGCATGCCGGTTCCCGCGACGCCGTTGTGAATCACACTTGCCAGACCATCACGAGTTGGTTTGGCGTTTCGCTCAGTGGCTTTCCATTTAAAAATGCCTGCACGAAAATCACGCGGATACGGATTCTGAAAAACCGACGCTGCTCCGGTCCCGGATCCTGACAACGCATGGCAGTTCACGCAGTGTTTGTTGAACAAGCCAAAGTTGTTGCCGTCGCGATCGCTGTACACGGGCCCGGCCGCCCGAGCAAACACGTTCGGACCGATCAATGATTTCGCCGCCGCCGAGTCAAGCATTTCCGCAGGCCATTTCGGTTCTTCGGGAGTCCCAAAGAGTGATTCGATGACCTCCGATGTGTCTGTCGCGGCAAGCTGTGTCCCCACGCCACGTGACGTCGCCAGTGTGAGCGCGTAGACGTCGTTGGTTGGAAAGTGCTCAACGCGAGCATCGCAACCAACGAAGACGACAACCAATAGAGGGAATATCAATGAACGCATAACACTTATTCAACCGTGAAACCCCTGCAGGAGCAACGCAACGTATTGTCGCACCTGTCGCATACGGTTTTACGCAAAATGCCTATTTGATCCCAAAAGCCGAGCCAGGGATTTCAATCTCGCCCAGATCGTTCATGCCCGATTTGATCTCAACTTCAAACCGATTGGCTTCCCATTGGGTTTCTTGGCCAGCAACGAAAATCTGCTCTTTGAACGTGCCGGTTTCGTGCCAGGCACGGAAAACCATCTTTTCACCGACCGGTAAGTCGCGAATGGTCACGACGCCATCCGGATTGCTAACCGCATAGAAAGGATGATCGACGACCAACACATGGCCGACCATCCAGGGAAAGATGCTTGCCGCGACCGGAATCACGGTGGGTTCGGTGTGTTCCAATTCCACCGTCTTGTCGTTGCCCGGCGCCAGCGCGATGTTGAGGGCATCGTTTTTGAAAAAGTCGAAATTCGTGTTGTATCCGATTGGGTCCTTGTTCTGGACCTTCAGCGTGTCGCCTCTTTGCGCCAGCGTCACGCGTGGGACGAAACGGCAATTCCAACAATCAAGGTTTAGTTTCTTGTTTCGCGCTGTGAATTTTGGAAAACGGTTTTCGTCGCGCCCTCCATAGGCGTAGACGACAACGTTCATGATTCCTTTGTTGTTGCCGTTGACGATCAGCGTCTCGTCAAGCATATCCAGATTGCCGCAGAAAGCGGGCACTTCAAGCGGTTTGGGTTTGGGCACGTCACCTTTGAATTTGAACGTCATCCGCAAATCACCAGTCTGCGTGGTCGTCTGCGTTTCTGGTTCGGCTGTTTGCGCAATCGCACTGGTTGCCAGTAGCATCGCGGTCACAATCGAAAGTCGGTTCATGGATAACATGAAGCCATGATAGACTCTGTCACGCCAGTTTGCAGAAAACGAATTCATTCGGGGCCAGGCAAATTGGTCACGTCAAAAGTTCGATGCGGGGATTTCGACGACGCCGATATCGTTCATTCCTTCTTCGATGTCGAACTCAACGGTGTTCTTCTTCCATTTCTCTTCTTTACCGTCCACGATGATGCCCTCTTTGAATGTTCCCGTTTCGTGCCACGCTTTGAAGACGACTTTGTTACCGACAGGAATGTCTTTGATCTCCAGTACACCGTCTTCGTTGCTTTTGCCGTAGAACGAGTGGTCCACGACCAAAATGTGCGACTTCATCCACGGGTGGATATTGGACGAGACGACGAACGACCGCGCGGGCGGTTGTAGCACAATGTTTTCGGATTGGTTTGGTGGAATCTGAACGTTCAGTTGGTTCACAAATCCTTGGACGTTTGCATTAACACCAATAGGACCAGAGTTCCTAATTAGTAGCTTATCGCCGGCTTGCGCCAGTAGGACGTGTGGTTCAAATCGACGGTTTTTGATTTCAAGCAAGATTGTGTGTTTGGGGACAGGCTGTACTGGTAAGAGCGTTCCTGACCTATGATTGTGAAGGTACATCACGACGTTTTGAATGCCTTTGGTCTCTTTGTTGACGATCAGTGTTTCGTCCCAAACTGGGACGTTGCCACGCACCACGGCATTTATAGGTTTCGGGCGCGGAATCTCGCCCTTGAATTTGAAAGTGATTTTTAAGTCACCTGTTTGCGCGTGACAGCGACCACAAACGCTGAACAGCGAGAGCAACGCAACAAACGAAACAATAAACCGTTTGATCTTCATAACAAACTCTTGGCTGTGTGATTGGTTTGTACGAAAGCAGGCCGCGAACGTGCGTCGACGGCCGATTGCGATTTTTCGGAGACAAAACGTCTACAGCTTGAAGTTATCAATTGGGACTTCAACGACGCCGATATCGTTCATTCCTGCTTTGATGTCGAACTCAACGATGTTCTTGTTCCACTTCTCTTCTTTGCCGTCCACGATGATGTTCTCTTTGAATGTTCCCGTTTCGTGCCACGCTCTGAAGACGACTTTCTTGCCCGCTGGAATGTCGTTGATCTCCAGCACGCCGTCTTCGTTGCTTTTGCCGTAGAAAGCGTGGTCCACGACCAAAATGTGCGACTTCATCCACGGGTGGATATTGCAACTGATCAGCACTACTGCAGGTTCTGTCTCTCTCAATTTGATCAGGTTGGCTTGCCCAGGAACTTGAAGGCCCTGTTGATTGTTGAAAAATTGAAAGTTAGGGCTGTGTTGGCCAGCATTTTCGATTTTCAAAGTGTCGCCGACCTGCGTTAGAACAATATGCGGCTCGAATCGGAATTGCTTTGTGGTCAAAGTCAATTTGCGTTTGGGGACGGGTTGGGGGTCTAGGTTGGTGCCTCTGCGGTGGTTGTAGACGTAAACCACGACATTCTTGATTCCCCTGTTTGCTTTGTTGACGATCAGTCGCTCGTCGGGAACTT
Source organism: uncultured Pirellulaceae bacterium (assembly GCA_964652675.1). GTDB lineage: Bacteria > Planctomycetota > Planctomycetia > Pirellulales > Pirellulaceae > K23-9. The sequence goes on along the minus strand of CAZZDZ010000076.1, from coordinate 189 downwards.
GGACGTTATCAAGCATCGCCGCATTTATCATCTTCGCAGCAGGGATCTCGCCCTTGAATTTGAAAGTGATTTTTAAGTCGCCCGTTTGCGCGTGACAGCGACCACAAACACTGAACAGCAAGAACAACGCGACCAACGAAACAGCAAACGGTTTGATCTTCATCACAAACTCCTGTTTGGGTGATTGGT
>CAZZDZ010000075.1:5064-20291 GCA_964652675.1 uncultured Pirellulaceae bacterium | reverse complement strand
TTCACGGCAACGATTCGGTCACCAGATTCCAAGCCGATGCGACTGGCAGCACTGCTACTTTCTACCCTCTGGATTAGGTAACCTGTGTCTGTCGCGTCAGCACGTACACCTAAAACCCAGCGACGATGAGGAACAAGTCGTTTGGATAGCGGACTAGGTTCCACCATGACTGAGTTGTCCGCCTCGCTTTGGTTTTTTCCTTGGGATTCGCTCAGAGTTTCACCTTGGCCAAACGCCGTGGCAGCGATCATGCCGGCCAACAGCGAAGCAGTGATCACGATATAGCCCAAGACAGGTTTTTCGACTTTGAAATTTGAGCTATTCATCATGGTTCTCCCTAAGAGTACGGTTTCGACGTGGCCGTTGTTTGGCTAATAGGCTCAGCGAAGAACGTGATGATGTGTTACCTACTTTTCCCGAAATCCTTTCTTGGGCAATTCTTCTCTGGGTGATGCCGCTAACTATCAATTGCCATTGAAGGCCCCAATTCCGTCATAGATCGCGAAATTGGTAAGCGATTCCAGTGAAGTAGATGATGCGGGCAAATCTGCGCCGCGATTGAATGTTTTACTCGGACCCAGCACCGTCTTTGACACCCAGGATTTTTCCCAATCCGATTGCCAAAAAGGCGATTCCGCCAGAGAACAACGCTCCCATTTTGGCGGCGCCTTGAAGATCGATGTCCTTAAATGCTTGCCCGGAAACGAACAACGCAACCGTCAAACCAAGACCCGCAACAACGCCGGCGACCACCAAGTGCCGGATGTTCATCCCATCGGGCAACGGAATCTTAAACAGAGTCCCCGCCCACGAAAACAACGTGATGCCAACCGTCTTTCCGACCAATAAAGAAAGAAACACAATCCACGTTAAGTTGCTGAGATTGGAAAACTGCACACCCGCGTTTGCAAATGCGAAAAAGAACAGACCAAAATCGACGAACCCCTTCAACGAATGTTCAAAGTTATTCAGCGTGTCCGTCTCGGTCGTAGAAGCATCGTCTTGAAACAATCCTTCATCGCGATCGGGCCCAGGCAGCAATGGCACGATTGGCACCAACGCTAGCGCTGGATGCAAGTGGGCGCTAAAGAGGCCCCACCAACTGAACGCGCCTCCGATCACAATGTACGGCACCCAACTCTTGACTTGTTTTACCCGCAAGGCGTACGCAATCACCATGCCGGGGATAATGAACAACGCGTTGACCCACACGGGGTCCTGAGTCGGATAAAAGATCGCGATGATCATCAATCCAATTCCATCGTCGGCAACCGCCAACAAAAGCAAAAAACTGATCGCCGGGTGTCCGTTGCCAAATACGATTCTGGCAATCAACCATGCCAGCGCGATGTCGGTCGCAGTCGGGATACCCCAACCACGCGCCCACTCGTCTTGGCCCATCGCACCGTTTAGCAAGAAATAGCATCCGACCGGACCCAGCACGCCACCGAGTGTTCCAAGCAACGGGTTGATCGCTTTGGACATTGGGTTCAGAGCGCCACCAGGCAAACAGGCTTCCGCGATTTCTTTGGCGGCGATGCCAAAGAACAGCACCATAAAAAGGTCGTTGACCAAAAAATGCAGCGACAAATAATGATGCAGTCCATGATGTCCGTCGTGATCCGCTTGGGCACCATCGGCAACTGCGGATGTTGCATCATGCGCGGCCTCTACCGTGTGGTCTCCAGCGGTAAACAGCGACAGAGTGTCATAGACAATTGTGTGATAGGTGTCTGGCATCGTGTTCGCCATCACCAGTGCAACGACCACTCCCAGCAGCAGGGGAATGGAATATTCTTGCAGCGCGTAGACAAACCTGTTTCCATCTTGATGATCGTGGGACATCGAAGCTTACTCGTTGTTCTTCTGTAGACAGACGTCTGGGTTGGTTTGGGTGGGCAGGACTGAGTTTCGGCAGGAATCCTTGAGTTGCCGATTCGGTTCCATCCGTTGGGCCGCAATGATAGCCCCTTGTCCGATTTGAGTTCAGACCAGTTTGACCAAGCAAATATCGGCATCGAAAATCGTTTTTGACCGTATATGAAGGTAAAATTGTCTCTCTCAATCAGGATTCGTTCCATCGGCCCGCTCTGCTAAGCTAGGTGACTTAAACGACGATCAATCAGGAAAACGCATTTATGCATCAAGATGATTTGCCCGCCGAAGCAATCGGCGAAGACGAAATTCAACGACCTCAGCCCGCCGACGAATCGATTTCAACCGTCGAATCGCAGGACCTTTATAAGGTGATGCGAAATACGATTGAGCGACTAGAAAAAGATCAAACGGCGCGCGGCGACCTAAAAATTCTTTCTCGCACGCTCCGTGAATTGCGTTATGCGTTCACCGTCTTTCGCCCCTACCGTCGTCGCCGAAAGGTCACGATTTTTGGTTCGGCGCGGACCAAACCAGGTCACCCTGAATACGAGTCCGCTGTAGAACTTGCTCGCAAAATGGCGACCGACTACGGATGGATGGTGATCACCGGCGCTGGCGGCGGCATCATGGAAGCCGGCCACAAAGGGGCAGGCCTGGAAGCATCCATGGGCCTGAACATCATGCTGCCCTTTGAACAGAGTGCAAATCCGTACATCGAAGGTGACCCGAAACTTGTCACGATGAAGTACTTCTTCACTCGCAAGTTGATGTTTGTCAAAGAGTGCAGTGGAGTTGTTTGTTTGCCAGGCGGTTTCGGCACGTTGGACGAAGCATTAGAAACACTAACGCTGATGCAAACCGGTAAACAAACCATGATGCCACTGGTGTTGCTGGATTCACCCGATGGCAGCTACTGGAAAGACCTAGGCGTTTTCTTTAACAAGCAACTCTTGGCTGGCGGAATGATCAGCCCCGAAGACGTCAACTTGTATCGCATCACCAATTCGATCGATGAAGCGATTGATGAAGTGATCGGGTTCTACAAGGTCTACCACAGCGCCCGCTACGTCCAAGATCGTTTGGTATTTCGATTAAAAGAAAAACTGAGCGACGAAAAACTGGAAGCGATCCAAACCGGATTCTCAGACATTTTGGCCAGCGGCAAATACGTTCAGCGAGAGGCGTTGCCGGAAGAAAGCGGCGAACCAGATTTGGCCGACTTGCCTAGATTGCATTTCCATTTCAATCGACGTCAACTCGGTCGACTGCGAATGCTGATCGATTTCATCAACGATCGCCCTCGCCAATAGCCAGCGTGAGTTCATTCAGATTCTCACACCTCAGGCTGGGCGAAATAGGGAGATTTGGCAAGGTTTTTCACAGTAAAACCGTAGCAAGCTGATTTACTAGCACGCAGCGCCAGCAAGTGAATCTCCTGTAAATGCCCAGTATTCACTTGCTGGCGCTGCGTGTAGGTATGCATGTCCAGTTTCACGAGCCCTGACCCGAATACCCCTTTGATTGACCTTGAAACGCGGTGGCTTTAACTGGGATGAATAGGGCTGCTCTATCGATTGTTTCTGCACGAATTTGGCTCGGACGAGTCTGATCGCGTTTTCCAATTTTCGCCCACCCAACATGCCCCTTCACCAGCCAAGAATATTGTTCTTTGACGACAATATTCGCGGAACCGGCGGACATTTTCTTGAACTGGCAACGCTGTTAATTAGCGGTTCGCAGGAGCTGGGCTATGCGCCAACGTTGATCGCCAATCGCGAATTCAACCAAACCAAATTGGACGAAGTCGATTGCCCCGTGATTCCTGCTTTTCGACAACGACGATTAGTACGTTGGTCACTAGGTGTCGACGGCATGTCTCGTGCGCGACGCAACAGTGATGGGAAACCAATCGATAGCCGTTGGCTAAAAGTCAAACGACAACAGGTGCGTGATCTCCTGGTCCGACCAGACCGACATCCACGCCGAATGCTACAAGAATATGCGGATGATCTCGAACGCGTCTTTCGACAACTCCGCGTCACATCAAATGACATTCTGATGCTAAACACCAGCGATGATTTTTCGCTGTTGGGCTTGGCACAGGCGATTCAAATTGGCCGTCCTGCAACTCCGTTGAACGTCCACGCGCTGTTTCATTTTGCCATTCACGAAAAGAAGCAACGAGATGCCTACAAACGTTCCGTCTTGTTTGCTCAACAAGTCAACGAAACCATTCAACAAGTGCTACCACACCAAGTTCATCTGCACGCAACCACTGATCCGTTAACACACCAGATGATTCAGTCGGGTGTCGAATCGATCGTCAATAGCGTGCCCTATCCGACTCGGCCGCGCAAGATCAACCGTGACCGCCAACCCGAAGGCCGTGCAAAAGTTGTTTTGGCCGGTCTGCCTAGACAAGAAAAAGGCCGCGCAGCAATGTCCGGCCTGCTCCGAGAACTCGCGCCGTCGCTGATCGAAGAGTACGTGCATTGTTTGTCGATGCAGATGCCTGTGAATCGCTGGCAATCGATGATCCCCGATTCAATGCGGACCTTTTACGAAGCCGCTCTCGCCCGCCCGCTGAACTTGGATCCAACTCAGCGTCCGACCGAGCCCATCGAAGTCCTTACGGCGGATTTGGACACGGAAACTTATCACGGTTGGTTAGACACCGCAGACATTGGATTGTTTTTGTACGAACCGCATCGCTATGTGGCTCGCTGCAGTGGCGTGCTGCTGGAAATGCTTGCCCGAGGCGTGCCAGTCCTTGTGCCCGATCATTGTTGGTTGGCGGATTATGTTCGACGGATGAGTGGATCGCGACCGTGTGGATTGATTTATCAAAATCGAGCGACCATTCCGGGTGACCTTCACGAGATCGCAAAGAACTATTCGCTGTATCGAAATTCAGCGATTGGCGCAGCGCAGCGAATCGCGAATGACCATACCGGAGCTAACGCTTTGGCAATGATGGGAATCAAAGATCAAATGCGATGGTCCGCAACTCCAACGCAAACACAACAACCATTGCGCCGCAAAGCTGGATAGCGGAAACAAAATACTGCGACGGACCCCTGCCGATGAACTTAACAACCGCTTGGCTAAAATCGTACGTGCGATACCCGTGGGACGTTCGCCGCGCCAAAAGCTATCTCGAAAACGGCAAAACAGGCGACAAGTCGGATGAAAGCCTGTTGTCCGTTGACACGTTTCACCGACCGATTGTCGTGGAATTGCACACACCGCAATTGTTGTTTGATTGCGGGCGACATCTAAACTGCATCGCGATGCACGCAAGACTTGCGGGCAGCCCGTTCTATCTGCGTTGCAGCAAGGTTTTGTTGGCTGGGATCGCACGCAAACTGTACGGCCGCGAACTTCTATCGATGCCAGACCTTACCTGGCTCTCGAACAAGGACAAATATCCCGCCTGCGCGATGGTGCTGACCGACAACATCAAACGCTGTCCGTATCCGGACGCAATCGAAATGCGAATCGGTCGCGACACCGTTGATGCGTCTCCCGTGATGCCCTACCCAATGCACCATCGATCGATCGAATCGATTCAGCATTCAAATCTTGCACAGATAAGAGACACCAGCCAACGGCGAGGCGTCTTTTTTGCTGGCCGAATCAAAGATTCGTACAAACGCAACGCGGTACAAAACCAGTTTGGTGTGATTGATCGTGTTCAGACCGTTGAAACACTACGAGAAGCTTTAAGTGACCGCGTTTTTCCCACACGCGATGCAATCAAAACTACGCAAACGGGCGGCGTTCCAATCGTACTACAAGACTCCAGGCTGAACAGCATCGATCCATCCCAATGGCTGCCAACTCTCGCCAGCTTTGATTTTTTTCTCTGCTGCCCAGGGGCCAGTCAGCCAATGTGTCATAACGCGATCGAAGCGATGAGTGTTGGCACGATCCCGCTGTTGGAATATGCCAATCGGTTCACCCCCAACTTACAAGACGGCGTGAATGCTGTCTGCTTTTCCGGTCGCGAAGGTCTTTTAGAATCCGTCCACCGAATCGACCGCATGTCGCCACAAGAAATCAGCGAACTGCGCCAAGGCGTCATTCGGTATTTCGAAGAACACTTGCGCGGCGAACAGTTTTTGGCAAAACTTCGCGACGATGAATTCGGATCCGACATTGATGTGCTAAGCATGCCATTTCACAGCAGCAACTACTTCGCGGCCTGATGCTGGGCGATTCGATCAACCGCTGGACTACTTTTTAAACGAATGTAGCCCCGCTGGCACATCAAACATTTTTCCATCGGAGAATGTCACTTTCACACTGTCCTGGCCCGCGTTGTAAACAACGTAGGTGAGGCCGTTCTTTGCGGTGAACGCGACGGCCATTGGATGATCGGCCCGGACTTGTTCGTCAAAATGCCCTAGTTCTCCGAGCGACGAAAGCCATTGATGGGTGTGGACTTTCGTTTCTCCAAACTCGCTCTTTATTTCTTGTCCGTTCTTTGAATGCCGATTGCGGGCAATCACCGGATCGGCCAGCGCAAGGTACTCGTGCAAGACATCATGCCAACGATCGATGCTTGACGGGTCTCCGTCGAAACCACCGCGGTGAAAGTTCTCGTTTGACTTGAGCATCGCTTCGAAATTGCGTTTCACGTAATCTGCGTTGCGACCGAGATAAAGCGCACCAGCAGTTACCGGCAAATAGTTGATGCCGTGAATCTCTTCGGGGTTGGCCGTCCACCAAGTCCCGTAGGTACCGCCGTCGCCCCACACCATGCCAACGCAGGGATGTCCGTATCCGTCTGGAAAAACCGCTTGGTCGGTATCGAACCAGTAGTTCCGAATCGCCTCCGCTTCGGTCGCGTGCCAATAGATACCAAGGTCGCGGATCTTCTTGTTACCGGTCGCTTCGCCATACAGGATCAATGCGGTTGCAAAATTCATTGACTCAGATGACGACTCTTGATTGTTTCCCGATGCGAAAGCAGCGTTGCCAGAGGCCCACGAGTGGCCCGCGTAAGGATCGAAAAACCGCATCCACGGAAAACGTTTGTCGCTTCGGTCGTAGTTCGCACAATTGCGAATCAATAGATCAATCATTCCGCCATAGTTTTCATCGCGAACCCACTCCGGATCAAACTGTGCGATGGTGGCAGCCGCTTTGATGAAATAGCTGTAGTGAAAATGGTGATCGTTCAGCATGTCGGCCGAACCATAGCTGTCGGGGTATCCGATCAACGTATTCCAAGTCTTGTCGTAATAGAAAAAGAACTTGTCGTTGCCGTCAAACCAATCCTCCATCCGTTTTTCCAGTAGCGACACCAATTGATCTCGCACATCTGTCTTGCCAAGTTGTTCGGCGATTTGGATCACTTCAGAGATCTTGCCAAACTCCTTGCCGTTCCAATACGTGTCATCACTCTCGAAAGTCTTCTCACGAGTTGTTAGATCCTTTACATATCGGTCGATCATTGGACCCAAAGTTGCCGCAGAACCGGTCGCATTTGGCAGCGATGGCAGCACACCCAAGAAAGGCGTTTTGGTTATAAACGAATGCCCATGTACGACTTTCATCGTTCCTCGCGGACTCTCGTAGCGATATTGCGTCATCGCATCACGATCAGCCAAATGCAAATGCTGGTGTCGATAGAGCGCAAAGAGAGTGCCCGAATCGGCTCCCTCTTTGACGTCCGTCTTGACCTCAAATTTTGTCAGGACGGCAGCGGATTTCGGCTCGTACAAGTAACGAATAAGCGAATCCGTTACGAATGAATACGCGTACTTTCGATACGACTGGATCGTCTCGGGTTTGTTGTCCGGCAAAACGGCTACCGAAAAATAGTCTTTGCCTGCTAAGTCCGAACTCAGTTTGTCTGTCGATTTCGCGTTGCTGCCGTCTTGTCCATCCGATTTCCATTTCGATCCGGTTGGTGCAAACAACCCGTAGTGCGTCCCGTTGACCGTGACACCCACCACACCCGATTCACGATAGAAAATCGCAGCCTTGCCCGTTTTCTTTTCACCATCGATGGTCGCGACTCCTGATCCCGATTTGGTAGCCAGTTTGCCATCCGCTGTCAGAAAACGCTTTCCATTTTCAATTGGCAACTCGACACTGCATTGATCCAGTTTCAACTGAACGTCGCCTTCGCCAAAGCACTTCCAAAATTCAAGCGTGATGGTGCCGGATTGGAAATCACGACGCTCGCCACGTGACAGTCCTCCATCCATCTTGTTTTTCTCAGAAGAATACTCTTCCCAGGTATTCGCCGACGGATCTGTCGCCATCAATGCAAACGTTTCCACGCGATCGGTCTTGGAGTCACCGTCGTAGTCGTAGCTAATTCGGGCCTTGGATCCGACGCCGACATTTTTTCCCGCGTTGACTTGAAGCGATATCTTTCCGTTTGCATCGCTTACTGGTCCGGTCACGTCGCTCAATCGAAACACCAACGGTTCGACAGGTTGTTCATTTCGATTCACCTTGGCGGCTTTGAATTCGACTTGAATCGGTTGGCGGCTGTTTCGTTCGAAATAAACGAACGGCAATCCATGTCCGTAAGTTGCCCTCAGTTGGTCACTGTCCTGTTGCCAAAGCGCCGTGACGGTCCAATCGGAGTGTTGGTCCAAAACAGTATTCGGACTTTTCAACGATCCCAGCCCCACTACCAAGCTTTCGCGATACGGGAACTTATAACTTGTCCCGCGCTGAAACACTTTGTTTTCGTGAGAACTGTCGGACACGGACGCGATGGGGTTGTAGCCAATCCCCAAACCTTCGGCATGTGCTTGAACAGCCTGCGGGTGAGGAAACATCGGTAACGAGTGCGGCGAATTCGAAGGCCACACCAGCGAAGAGCACCAATCGTTTGTCGGCACTGCGCCCTCGAATCGGTCCGACAACAACGGCTTTGCCTTCATCAATCGACGCGGATTCCCCTCGCTATCGGGGGGCAGATCTGATCGGAAATTGGCTTTGCCAACTTGAACGGTTTGGCAAATCGCTGGAGGGCTCGCGAGGACAAGAACCCAACAAAATCCCATGACCATCACGATGCGGAAAGCCATGGCGGCGGAGAATAACCAGACAGAGAGAAGAGTTTTCATGGCGAACCTGAAAAGCGTTGTCAAAGAGAAGTACCCATTGGTAACCAGCATCGTATCAGCAACCAACATCGTAGTCAGGCGATTTGGTTGCTCCTTGTCCAGTATATGCTGTACCTGGGTAACCGCATTTGTCTATCATGGTGAACCCCTCCCACCACGCCGTTACCTACTTTGAAAAGGTCTCTTCGATATGCGCACTTTATGTTGCTTCGTATTGCTCCTGGTTTTCTGTCCCTCCGCCTACGCGATCTCTGAACTGAAACGAGAATGGGAAGGCGTGTATCTTTCCAAAGCAAGCGACGAGTACAAAGCGGCCGTCAAGGCAGTCAAATGCGCCATTTGCCACAAGAAATCCGGCGACAAAAAACTGGCAGAGAATCGTAACGAGTACGGAACGATGATGTCCAAATTCTTGAAGAGCAAGAAGGTGACGATCAGCGACTTGAAGAAAGAGTACAAGGATCCATCGACCAAAGAAGCAGCCAAGAAAAAGATCAAGTACATGTTCGATAAAGTGGGCGAACAGAAATCGAAAGACGGCGATCGGTTCATTGACAAAATCAAAGCCGATAAACTTCCAGCGACGGACGCAGAATAAGCGGGCGAGAGCGACATGTTGCTTTTATCTCGTATCGCGTTTCATCCAGTGATCTTGCTGTGCATGTCGATTTTGGCATGCTCTGCAATCAATGCGTTTGCGGACGATGAGCCCCAGCAGATTTCGTTTAACTCAGACATTCGCCCGATTCTTTCGGACGCCTGTTTCTTTTGTCACGGACCAGATCAGGGACACCGCGAAGCCGATTTACGGTTAGACGTTGAATGCAAGTGCAAAGGAAAACGCCATCGTGGCTGGGGACTTGGATGCCGCCCTCACAACAGAAGATTCGATGAACGAGTAGTAAACCTACAATCTCGATTCAAGACCAGCACGCGACACTTTTGTGATCGCGTTTTTTTGTGTCCCGACTGTATTCAGTTTCTCAACTTCGTATCGTTCAAGGCAAAGGCTGTGATACCAGTCGCGCCCAAACGTATGCCGTGGGATTCGCCAGAATTCCACTACAACTCAACCCGAACTTTTAGCTGTAACGAAGCACTAGCATCTAGCGGAACCTACTTGAGCACTCCAAAGTGTTTTAGTTGAGCCACTAAAGATTCGCCGCCAAAACACTGACCTGCGTTCCAGCCGCGTGCGATGGCGGCATCGATGTTTTCTTGTTTGTCGTCCACGAAAAGTAGTTTTTCAGGGGCTACGGCTGCTTGACGCTCGGCCGCTTCGTAGATCTTAGCATCGGGTTTCATTGAACCGATTTCGTAGCTCAATATTTTGACCTCGAACGGGCCTTCCATCACACGCCAGTTTTGTCGTCGCACCCAGTCCCAGTGCGCGAAACATGTGTTGGACAAAACGCCGATGCGATAACCCGCGTCGCGAACCTGTTTGATAGTTTGCTGCATCGATTCGATCGGCTGAAACATATCGCCGATCGCATCGATAAACGCTTGCAAGGAAACATTGCTCGGGCTTTTACCCAAAGCCTCGGCGACGCCCGTAAGGAACTCTGCTTCGCTGACCTCGCCGTGTTCGTAGCGATCTTCCAACCCGCTGCCGTAGACAGCCGCGTTGGCTTCATCGACGGTTGTGCCGAATAGCTTCGCCACGTTCTCGCACGAGATCATCGGGTCAAACGTGACCAGGATATTGCCTAAATCGAAATAGACAAATTCGATATCGGGATAAGTAGATTCAGTCATTACAGCGATCGGATTCGGATGTTTCGGTACCAGCATTCCGTCGGCGGTCCGCTGTGAATTTGTAAACCAATGATGCCGGTTTGCGAAATACCGTCTTCTTTTTCGGTGTAGTCGACCGTTTGTTTGCCGTTCACAAAAATCTGGATATGCGGACCTTTGCAAACAACACGCAATTCGTTCCAGTCGTCTTTATTAGTAGCAGACTCGGACGCTTCGGCGTTGTCTTGCAAAAACTTTCGTCGACGCGACTCATCGTACAAGGCTCCCCAGATGGAGCGATTCTTCATGGTCCCAATGTCCGCTTGATAGCCAATCAATTCGGTGTCGTTGGGAATACGCTTGGAACGAAACTGGATGCCCGCATTCGTTCCTTGGCCGGTTAGTTTTGCTTCCAACCGTAGCTCAAAGTCGCCGTATTCTTTTTCGGTACAAAGGAATTCGTTGTGGGGAATCTTTTCTTTAAGCGTTCCGGCGACCACGGCGCCGTCTTGGACACGGAACCATTTCGCGTTTCCTTCCCAGCCCTTGGTTGTCTTGCCATCGAAAATCACGGTCGCTTTGTCGCCAAAGTCGTCCGCCGAAGCAGTCGTCAGAAAAACAGGGCAAACGGTAATAAAAAGGCCTGCAAAGAACCCCGCACGGGCAATTTGGATTCGATGGATGATACGCTCATGCATATTGGATGGCTCACACATTGGGGGAAACCCTTTCAAATTGAAATCAGCGTCCTTTGTCAAACGCTCGGCAATGATCATAATCTCTGTCCGCTGCTGATGCTGCAACCCGCTGTCGATACGCGGCAATGCTTGAAAGCAAACGGCTCTGCAAATTCAAAATCACTTCCACAACGACCTGACTCAGCCAAAACACATGACTCAGCTAAACAAATATTCCAGCAAGATCACACAACCCAAGAGCCAGGGTGCGTCACAAGCGATGCTCTACGCGACCGGGATGACTCGCAACGACATGGACAAACCCCAAGTCGGGATCGCCAGCGTTTGGTACGAAGGCAACAGTTGCAACATGCACCTACTGGACTTGGCCGCTGAAGTGAAAAAAGGCGTTGTGGACGCGGGCATGGTCGGCATGCGTTTCAACACGATCGGTGTCAGTGATGGCATTTCGATGGGTACCGATGGGATGAGTTTCAGTCTGCAAAGTCGCGACCTGATAGCCGATTCGATCGAAACGATCATGGGAGCTCAGTGGTACGACGCTTTGATCGCGCTGCCTGGTTGCGACAAAAACATGCCCGGTTGCCTGATCGCGATGGGGCGACTGAATCGGCCCGCGATCATGGTCTACGGGGGAACGATCAAAGCCGGAAAACGAGGCAACGACAAGCTGGACATCGTCAGTGCGTTTCAGTGTTACGGCCAATTCATCGCCGGCGAGATCTCCGACGAAGAGCGTCAAGAGATCGTCGAGCGGAGTTGCCCAGGCGCTGGAGCTTGCGGTGGAATGTACACCGCCAACACGATGGCCACTGCGATCGAAGCACTCGGGATGTCGTTGCCGTATTCGGCCAGTATCCCAGCGGTGGACAGCGACAAAGTTGATGAGTGTCGACGCGCGGGTGATGCGATCTTGGAACTGATGAAAAAGGACATCAAGCCACGAGACATCATGACACGCGCGGCGTTCGAAAACGCAATGGTCACCGTCATGGCGCTCGGTGGCAGCACCAACGCAGTGCTTCACCTGATCGCGATGGCCCGCAGCGTGGATGTGGATGTGACGATTGACGATTTCCAAAGCGTCAGTGATCGCATTCCGTACTTGGCGGATTTGAAACCAAGCGGCAAGTTTGTCCAGGAAGATCTGCACAGCATCGGCGGAACACCTGCAGTGATGAAATACTTGTTAAAAGAAGGGCTGATGGACGGCAGTTGCATGACGGTCACCGGCAAGACGTTAGCCGAAAACTTGGAGTCAGTCCCGGATCTGAAAGAAGGCCAGAGCATCATTCGCACGGTCGACAATCCGATTAAGGAAACCGGCCACATCCGAATCTTGAAAGGATCGCTGGCACCCGAGGGCGCGGTCGCAAAGATCACCGGCAAAGAAGGCTTGCAGTTTAGTGGTCCCGCACGCGTTTTTGATTGCGAAGAAGACATGCTGGCAGCATTGGAACAAAACAAAATTCAAAAAGGCGATGTGGTCGTGATTCGTAACGAAGGGCCACAGGGTGGTCCAGGCATGCCGGAAATGTTAACCCCAACGAGCGCAATCATGGGCGCGGGATTAGGGTCCGATGTGGCGATGTTGACTGATGGTCGATTCAGCGGCGGAAGTCACGGATTCATCGTTGGCCACATCACGCCCGAAGCCCAATTGGGTGGCCCATTAGGTCTGCTAAAAGACGGCGACATCGTCACGATCGACGCGAACGAAAATCGCTTGGACGTCGATTTATCCGACGAAGAATTGGAAACGCGAAAAAGTAATTGGACCGCGCCGCCGCTAAAGGCAACACGCGGCACGTTGTACAAGTACATCAAAAACGTAAAGAGCGCCAGCGAAGGCTGTGTGACCGACGAATAGCACAAAGACTCCAGCCCGTTTATTCAAAACTCGCCTGCTGAAGTTCAACCAACAACTCGTCAACGCTGATCAAGCGGCTTTGACTTTTTTCGAGCGGTTGCACGTTGACATATTCATGCAAATGAATCGGGTCCGATGAGATAATCGCGGGCCAGTGTGGTAGTTGTGGGCAGGTGTCGCCAAGGACTTCGATCATGTGAGCGCGGTCGGAAGAAAATCGCTGGACATATTCGTTGGCAGGAACCATTCGAATCGTCGTACGAAAATCGTGCGGCAAACTGGATTGATCGGGAAACGTCTGCCGCAAGTAATCAACCGCCGGCAAGGGATTTTCTAACAACGTGTCAAAGTCATGGATTTGTTGGCGCTGGTCCATGAACACGACATGGTAGTCCCAACATCCGATCGCTTCTCCCTGAAACGCACGCTGATTCTTAACAGCGATCGTGTTGTATTGATTGAAGAAGAGAAGCACCCAACAAGCGGCCGTGTTCTTGTCTGGCGGCAAATTGGCCGCCAATTGCCAGATGTTTTCTTCACAGAAAAAATCGTAGTGGCTCGTCACTGAGAGTTGTACCTGATCTGGTTGAAACCGTTATCGCCTGCGATGGTCACCGATGCAGACGATAGATTATGGCAGTTCACCCGTTTAGTGCTAGGTAAGTCCGGTCTTGCGTGAAAATTTCGCGTCTAGGTTGTGGCGCTTTGTATCAAATCGACAAAGTTCCTATTGGTTGGAAATCGATTCAATTTTGCGGTCAGTTCACGCATCGCAGTATCGGGTGGCATTGATAACAAAGAGTTGCGTAGTGTCGTGATCGCATCGATGGTTTTGGGATCGTGCAACAGTTCGACGCGACGCGTTGCGGACTGAATAATGTCAATCGCTGGCCAGATACGACGATCCGCCAAACTACGATCCAAGACAAGATCCATATTCCCAGTGCCTTTGAATTCTCGAAAGATGACATCGTCCATTCGGTTGTCGGTCTCAATCAAAACGCTCGCTATGATTGTCAGCGACCCCCCTTCATGGAATGCTCGGGCTGAACCGAAGAGTTTTTTGGGAAAGTCCAACGCGCGAATATTCAGCCCGCCTGCGCCGGTTGTGCCAGATGTTTGCGGCAACTTGTTGAATGCCCGCGACAGTCGCGTTAGGGAATCGACCAACAGAACGACGTCGTTTCCGGTTTCCGCTAGTTGTTGACAATGGGCAATGACCAGTTTCGCCAGTCTTGCATGACTCTCGGGTGATTGGTCCAAATTGCTGGCGAAAACATCTCCCATTCCCTGATCGATCATGTCGCTGACTTCTTCTGGTCGCTCGTCAATCAGCAACGTCTTTAGCATTACATCTGGGTAGTTCGTTTGAATGCTCTTGCCGATCTGACTCAAGAGGGTTGTTTTACCGGCCCGCGGCGGCGCGGCGATCAATGCCCTCTGGCCACGACCAATCGGAGCAAGCAAGTCGATCACTCGCATGGAGACAGGAGAATCATCATGCTCTAAGTGAAGCCATCGAGCGGGGTTGCGTGCACGAAGATCATCGAATCGAACAACATCCTGATAGTCGTCGATGTCGATCCCGTTGATGGATGAAACGCTACTTAGTTTTGGACCGCGGTTACGATTACGCTGTTGGTTGATCGATCCGCAAATGAGTGAACCCGATTGTAGACGATGCCGTTTGATCAGAGACTCTGGAACAAACGGATCATCTTCACTGCGATCCAGGTTGTGTTCACGACTGCGCAGAAAACCGTATCCTTTGGTGTGTAGTTCAAGTATTCCAGAGTGGCATGGTGATTGATTTTGCGTTTGTGGTTTACGCATATTGATTCCTTTTAAGAATGGGCAAATGCTGCCACGAGAAGCGTGGCAGAGTAGAAAGATGCAAATTGGCAGCATCAAGACTTGCGCTTAGTGCTCAAGTTTTGGCGCCGCTATGAA
>CAZZDZ010000075.1:0-4964 GCA_964652675.1 uncultured Pirellulaceae bacterium | reverse complement strand
AAATTGGCAGCATCAAGACTTGCGCTTAGTGCTCAAGTTTTGGCGCCGCTATGAACAGATTCGAAGGAGAGTCCTTCGACTTGGAGCACGTAGAGATTTGTGTCGCTAGATTTTCTTGCTATCGACCCTGACGTGAAAATGACAAAAGAGGTTCGCGGCAGTTTCAGAAAAGACGACAGATACAGTCCCGATGAAAGAGATTACCGGTAAACTTTGTCCCGTTTGTTGCCACCAGAGAGCAAGTACGCGATCAAGTCTTTCAGTTCTTCTTCGTTGAGGCCATTGATCAATCCGGTTGGCATCTGCGAAATCTTTGATGGCTCTGATCGTTCAATGTCGTCTGCGTCCAAAATCGTTGGTTTGGCATTGGTATCGATTGTATACACGTAGACCTTGCCTTCGATTCGCACAACGCGACCCACCAAAGTCTGGCCTTCGGAGGTGAGAATTTTTTCGCTACCGTACTGGTCCGAAATCGCTTTACTTGGCTGGATCAATGCGTCCAGTAGGTCAGGCAACGGGTATTTGCGTCCTGCAGTCGACAAATCAGGTCCGATCGCGCCACCTTCGCCGCCAAGTCGATGACATTTTGCGCATTGCGTCGCGTGAAACAGATTGCGGCCACGGTTGTAATCGCGTTTCTTTAACTTGGTGACCAATGGTAACGCTTCGTCACGCGTCCACTGGCGGCCAGGGCCTTTGGGTGGGTCCACTTTCGGCGGCGCCTTTGACAACGATACGCTTGCGACATCATCAAGCGCGACTTTTTCGGCAGCAGAGAAACCGGCAATCGCATCGTCCCGAATCTGAGACAAGAATTTTGTGTAGCTGTTGCCACCAGGATGCTTGGCGGCGTCGACAAAGAACTGTAAATATTTGCGTCGTGTGTCCAGTGTCCAACCGGTCTTTTGGTTTCGCAAAACAAACGCAAAGTGGATGGCGCGTGTTGGCGGCATGTTTTCAAGCAGCCGCCCCACGGTCCCGCCGTATCCCTTGTGTCGTTCAATCAAATAGCCCCAATCGGGAACCGGTTCGTCACCAAGTTGGTCGATCAACCGAATGGTTTTTTCGACCACAGTTGGATCGTCCAAAAAGACAAGCAGTTGAACCAATTCGGAATTCATTTTCTGTGATTCAGACGGGTACAAAGGCGAAAGGATATCCAAAATGTCACGGCGTTCTTCGTCTGATGGATCGCCTAGTCGTGTAAAAATCAATTGCAGGGCTCGTAGCGAACCCAAGCTTTGTGCTTCATCCAGCTTGTGATTGCCAAGCTTGCTTAATGCATCCAGCGCGTCGCTGCGATCACCACTGGATCCTTGGCGAGCCAACGCGATGACACTGTTGATAATTCCCCACGGGCTGTTGGTTTCCAAAACACGATTTCGCCATGAATGAACTGGTCGTGATTCCAGCGCCATCCGCGCGGCGTAACGCGTGAATCGATCGCTATGACCGATGTGTTCAAAAATACGATCGATCGATTCTAAATCTTCGTTTTGGTCTTCACCGTGCAACGCCTCAAGAGACTGTCGCAGTTTTCTAGCGTCCGCGCCGTTTTGGTTGCTGGCGTCGACCGGATCAGTCGATTCATTGCCAGTGTAGGTGACCCGATACAGCGACGACTGAGTTCCCCGGCCGCCAGCGGTAAAGTACATGACGCCGTCGGCACCGATGGTTGCGTCGGTGACTTGCAACGGCTTGCCGGTGATAAAATCTTCTTTGTCGCCACGGTAACTGGCGCCATCTGGACTCAGGTGGACCGCATAAATGGTGCTGTAAGTCCAATCCAGAATGAACAATGCCTTTTGGTATCTAGCAGGAAACTTTGCGTTGTAACCGAACACGATTCCAACTGGCGATCCAGGGCCGATGTCGACCGCGGGCGGCAACGAATCTTGATAATAAGTCGGCCATTTGCCAGTCCCGCTGCGCCAACCAAATTCGCTGCCGCTGGTAGCGTGCACGACTCGCGTCGGACGATACCACGGCGAACCAAGGTCCCATTCCATGTCGGCGTCATAACTGAAAAGTTCGCCATCGGCGTTGAAAGCGATATCGTATTGATTGCGAAAACCGATGCTATAGACCTCCCAGTCCTTTCCGCTCGGGTCAACCTTGCAGATCCATCCACCCGGCGCCAACCGCCCAGCGGCGTGACCGTTGGCGTCCCAACGTCGCGGCAACAAAAGATCTTCGCCCCAGTTACGCGGGATTCGGCTGCCCGACAGTTTTTCTGGCAAACTCGTGTGGTTTCCCGAGCAAACGAAAAGAGATTTTTTATCCGGGCTCAAGATGACCGCGTGCGGCCCATGTTCGCCACCACCCCTGACTGGCATCAAGTGTTCGGCGTGATCCAATTCCCCATCGCCATCGCTATCTGTAATTTTGTGCAAACCAGATTTGCTGCCTCCGTTGACAACCGCGTACAAGGCATCAAAAGCCCATAGCAAACCCTGCGCGCCGCTCAAGTTGACCGGCAATTTTTTTACTTTCGTTTCCGATCCGTTCACACTTGGCGTGATCCGATACAGCCCAGCGCCACCTTGATCCGAAGCGATCAGCGTTCCATCAGCGGCTGATGTCACAGAGACCCATGAACCCATGTTTCGCGGAACATGGACAAGCTTTTCAAGCTTGAACCCATCGATCGTTGTCGTGTCAGTCGCCGCTTGAGGCAAAAAGTTTCCGGCTACCGCAGCCGCTGCATTGCCAAACAATTTTGGTTTAATTTCACGCGACCACGGCAGCGATCCGTCGCCGACTTTGCCCATCACTTCGGCATTGGCCCAAGCGGTATCGTCAAAGTCCGCTGTCTTCCAGCCAGACTCCGACACAGGTGATGCTTTCCACTTGTTGTTGGTAACCAAGCGATTTTTCTTGCCATCATTCCCTATGACATCTGCCTGTAATGTAAATGCGGCGATTCCACCTTGATTGAACGCTCGAACAGCAAAGACATTCTTGCCCTGCTTTAACTTCTTGCTCAAATCCGCTGTCTCTAATCGTTCCCATGCATTGCCGCTGAGAACTTTTTCGCCGTTGACAAACAACTCGAACCCGTTGTCTGACGTGGTCGCGACGTTCGCGGATTTGATCGGGCCAGACACCTTAAGCACCGATCGCAAAAAGACTTCGTCGGCTTGCTGTTTTTTTGTGTGCCAAATCCAATCACCGGTTTTCTCGTTATTCCCTTGGCCTTCTGCTGTCTGGCAAAAAAGCGTGAAACAGAACAGCGTTGCGAAAGGCAACAGCACACAGCACGAATGCAATTTCATAAGGCAATTACGGTGGTTGGAGCAAACGCTAGCAAGATTCTGCTCTAAGCAAAACTCTCGGATTTGCGAGTGCGTATTGGGCGGGAAACAGGCGGGGGAAACGAGTCGGACTTTACGTCGCTACGGGCAATAGTCTACATCGGACGTGCGCCGGATGCATGATACCTCAGTTGAGTACATGCTCCCCATTGTTTTGGGATTCGGTGATGAAGGACCAATCGGATTTTCCGTGAGAGTGCACAGGGCGGACGCCCGCATTGCTCTCGCCGCTGAATTATCTCAAGGAGGAGATTACCAGCTATGAATTATCGTGCTATTTGTGCCGCTGGGGCAATTGTGTTGGGCAGCGTTATTGCGTTGGCCGCCGAAAAGACCATCACCGGTATCGTCAATGTCGAAGTAAAAACGAACGTTGGCACGATGGTGCTGGAGTTGGATGCCGACAAGGCGCCAAAGACCGTCGCGAACTTCTTGCAATACGTCGAGAAAGACCACTACGCTGGAACCATCTTTCACCGAGTGATCGATGGGTTCATGATTCAAGGTGGTGGATTGGACCGATCACTAAAAGAAAAACCAAGTATGCCAGCCGTTCAAAACGAAGCCGGCAACGGACTGAAAAATGACAAGTATACGGTTGCGATGGCACGATCAACCGATCCAAACAGCGCGACCTGTCAGTTCTTTATCAACATGACGGACAACGGATTCTTGAATCGTGACGAAGCCGAAGATGGATATGGCTACACGGTTTTCGGACGCTTGGTCAAAGGAAACGAAGTTGCCGATGCGATTGGAAAATCGCCAACGCGGGTCGAGTCTAATCCTGCGTTCCCCGCCATGCTAATGCGTGATGTCCCCGTCGATCCAATCGTGATCGAAAGTGTCCGAGTACTCAAGGCAGCACAGTAAAAATGTGCCGCAATAGGTAACGTTGTTAATCGTATAAATAACACGGAAGACCAAGGTAGGATGTCGTGATCGATCTGTTGCTCGCTCCGCTACGACTACTGTATCGCGGAATCGGTCGCGCCGACGTAGTCGACATCACTCGATTGATGCACGTTGCTCGCAGCGAGTGTGTGTTAAGCGATTTACCAGTTGGCTATTCAATTCGCTGTATCGATTCAGACGAATTAGCCAAGCTGATCGCCACCGAATCAGTGCCAGAGATGATCGGTCAGCCAAACGCTTTAGATGACGAACGACGCGCCCTGGTCGTCGCATTCTGCGGTCAACAAGTCGCGTCCTATTTTTGGTTGGTCAAACAGTCAGTCGATGGCACCGACAACTTCAGCCGTAGCGAGCATTTGGGAACGTCGATCAGAATGCCCGATAGAACCGCATTTGTGTACAACGCTTGGACGTCGCCTGATCATCGCGGCAAGCGACTGATCTCTAGCATGATGACGTGGTCAATTCAGAATCGCATCGTTGGTGCTTGGGCCTATTTGACGATGATCGATTGGACCAACAAAAGCTCAATTCGCGCGTTTAAACGAACCGGCATGAGCCATCTTGGATGGGTCGCGCGTTTCGGACGCGGCCCGCTGCAAATCACCTTTGTTCCTCGCGCAGCGAAGCGAATCGGATTTGTCATCGCCGAAGACGCACCAGGAAAGAAGCTGGCGGCGTAAAACCGGGCATGCTTTCGGAATACCAGCACGCAGCGCCAGCAAGTGAATC
>CAZZDZ010000074.1:11764-20533 GCA_964652675.1 uncultured Pirellulaceae bacterium | reverse complement strand
AATTGTTCGAGGAAGGAAGCCGTTTGGGCGTTTGGCCGAAAGTCTTGACGACTTCCACTACGTGTTTGCCAGGCTAAGTCTAAAAACATCAAGGCCACATTGATGCAAAGATCAGACCGACGATCAAGCACTTAATGATCGCTTCGATCACGTGGCCAGCAACGCGTGTTCCAAACCAGATCGCTTGTAGTACCGTTGCCGCTCCAAAAGTCAGCAATGAAATGGTTGCCACAAACCGAAACACGGTAATGAAATCGGCTCCCGGATCCGTCCCAGGCTTGAGTGCGAAATTGGCCAGATACGCAAACGTGGCACAACAGAACAGATGGTACAGCAGAGTCAGGCCCAGGTTCTTTGCCATGTTGGGTTCGGGCATCAACGTGATGATCGCACGCGGTCCCGCTTTGAACTTTGCCTGAAACTCCTCCGTACGCATTTCTTTGGCGCTATCGCCACCGGGCAACTGGTAATTGCCATCGGGAATGTCCATCTCCCGAATGCACTGCATCAATTTGTCTTCGTTTTCAATTTGACGCCAGTCTTTGTCGTGCAGCCCAAGGACTTCCCAAGCCAGGTAACTGAAAACAAACATGGCGATCGTCGATATCAAAATTGGCAGCCAAAGCACAAGCATCGGGATGGTTCCTACAAAAAATGCGTAGAGAAAGGACGCAGCGAACTACGGTTGTGTGTTTTCAATTTTAACTTCGTTGGAAATCACATCGGGGACGCCGCGAACTTTCGCAAACCCTGAGATTCCCACAATAACAATTGCCAACGCAATCAGTCTCTTGAGCCACTTTGCTTTGTTGTCGCGAATCGCTTGCAGCTTTTCGCTTCGTCCCACCAACGCGGCGGCAAGAAAAAAGACTCCCATCGCCAGCAGCATTTTGGTGCAAATAAGTAAGTGGTAAAGGCCGTCGCCTTTATGCTGCGAAATGGCGCGGATGTAGTTATACAACCCCGATGCAATGAAAAGTAAAACACCGAAATGCACGAACCTTTTCCAACGCCCTGTGACCGCAAGTGCCAACCGATCGTGTGCTTCGTCGGACAACTCTTTCGCGGACGGCATCAGCACCAGCAAAGTGAAGATACTGCCGCCTACCAACGTTATCGCGGTCAAGACATGGACAATGCGAGAAATGGCATCCAGGATCAACATGATTCACTACTTGTGCGAGAGTGTTGCGTTTGTTTTGGTTTAAGTACTACCGAATTGGCTCACTCGGCCGCGTCGCGTAATCGACGTCCGAAATCTGGGAACGCCGCCAAAACACGCGTCCAGTTCGGGATCGCTTCGGCGCCATTGGGGTCTTTGCGAAAGATATCGGCCGCGGTCGTTACGCATTGAGCAAACGCATCCACTGTGGCTTCTTCGGCATGCCGATCGAATTCCAAATCATTCACCGTCGCATCGGCAGCGTACTGGCGAATGCAGTCTTGGGCGGTCCGCAAATAAGAACCTCGTAACGTGATGAATGTCGAACTGCTCATCACAACGCCCTGGCTGGCAAGCGTGCGGTAGATTGTGGTCAAAATATCAATCGCCATCTTCATCAGCCCGGACTGTTTGTCGTCGACTGATAACTGTTGGTGTTTGTGTTCGTACAATCGGCACAAATCCGCTTGGCAAACGCGTTTCAGTGATGTGTTGCGGAAAACTTCTGACAACGTGCCGACTTCTAATCCCCAATCACTTGGGATTCTATTACTGCGTGCCAAGTTACGCGTTAATGAAAACTCACCTGAGAGTGGATATCGAAAATTCGCCAGGAATTGAACAAACCGACTGGCCGAGAACGTTTGCAGCAACGCACGCAGCAGCGGCGCGACCAGCAAACGAACAACGCGGCCATGCATTCTATCCGTCACCCGTGCGTAGTAGGCTTTGCAGAATTCAAAGTCCAAGCCGGGGTGGACCATCGGCAAACACAGTCGCGAAAGCAAGAATCGGTCGTAATCGACGATATCGCAATCGTGCAAAACAAAGGTATCGATATCTGGATTGGCAAGCAGATAGCCAAACGCAGTCCAAACACTACGTCCTTTGCCCGGCGTCGACAAAGGCATTCCGTTGTCGATCAGTTCGCCATAGAGGGATTGGATTTCGGGGCCATCTGTCCACAGAACTTTTGCTCGATCGCCCAACACGCTGACTTTCTGGCACGTCTCGTCGTAGTCAGCTTTGTCGGGAGCTACCCCCAGCGTGACTGCGATCGTGTCGATGTAGTCAGCGGACTGCAGTTCACGAACGATGACGTCGAATGGTTCCGCACGCATGTCCGAGGCGGTGACGGGCAAAACGAGCCCAATTTTGCTGTCGCGAGTGGCGCTGCGAAGCATGTCTTCCAGGCGATCCAATTGGCCTGTTCGCAGGTCGTGGATCGTCGTGATCAAATCGTGCTGAAAAAAATCTGGCATCTACTCGGCCCGTCAGAGGGGTTTTATCGGCACAGCCGCCTGTCTGGTCCGCGTAAGTTGCTCGTGCTGTCGGTAACAACGTCCGCAAAAGCAGCACAAGCCATCAGCGTAAAAACATAACAATGCAGTCGACAATTGAGAATCGGCAGCGTTTTGGGGTTAGCAACCGAGAGCGGACGAGCCAAACTAGTGCCAAAGTTGGCAAACCTTGATCACTTAAAACGTCGTAAAATACGTAGCGGAAGTCGTCAAGACTTTCGGTTTGTGTGGTTTGCCGAAAGTCTTGACGACTTCCGCTACGGCCTTTCAACCAAGGTCAACGTTCGGTCGCTCCCGATAGAAACCCATTCCCCTTGTCTTTCTCCCTCTCGTTTCTGATATGTCTATTCAGTGGTTCCCGGGGCACATGCACAAAGCGCGGCTTGAGATTCAAGCGACGCTGCCCAAAGTTCACCTGGTCATCGAAATCTTGGACGCCAGGATTCCCTATTCCAGCGAGAATCCACTGCTTGCAGAAATTCGAGGCGAAAAGCCGTGCTTAAAGGTACTCTCCAAAAGCGACTTGGCTGACGAAGAGATGACGGCGGCCTGGCTGGCCCACTTTGACAAGATCGAAGGAATCCGATCCCATTCGGTCACGACCGAAGACGTTCCGACGATCCGAAGGCTAAAGAGCATCGCCATTCGAATGCTGCCCGAACGGGCGGACCGCGCGATCAAGGCGATGGTGGTTGGCATTCCCAATGTCGGCAAGTCTACGATCATCAATTTCTTGGCCGGCCGAAAAGTAGCCAAGACCGGCAACACTCCCGCCGTGACGCGGCATCAACAGTTGGTCAAGATCGGAGACGGTATCACGCTACTGGATACGCCAGGCATGATGTGGCCCAACGTTCACAACCCCAACAGCGGCTACCGGTTGGCTTTGCTTGGCAGTATCAAAGAAACGGCGATGGATTACGCCGACATTGGTTTTTTCGCCGCACGTTATATGTTGGCTCACTACCCGGACCGTCTACAAGATCGATACGACTTTGACACCGAACCAAAGTCAGACCTGGAAGTCATCGAAGCGATTGGCCGTCGTCGCGGTTGCTTGGGCAAGAACAACATGGTTGACATCGATCGTGCCAGCAGGATTTTGGTCACCGAATTTCGTCAAGGCGCGTTCGGAACCCTGACGCTGGAAACACCATCAACCATGAAGCACGAGAAGGTCCTGACCGAACGCGCCGTGGCCGAAAAAGCAGAACGAGATGCAAAAAAAGATGCGAAACGCAAGAAACGTTTTCGCGACAAACAAAAAGCAAAACGCAAGTCACGCGAAATGAATCGGTAAGAGAACCAATTCGCTCACCGTGACCGAAAGATCTTGCTCATCAGGACTTCCGTGATCATCGTGTGCAATCCGTGGCCATCTGCTTCGACACGCTGGAGAATGTCGTCGATCTCGAATTGATCGACGCGTTCCATGTGCCGTCCCGTTGTGTAGGCAAGCAACTTTGCGATTAGGCTGCGAGTGAATTGTTCGCTGCGATGTTCCAGTAAAATCTTTTTGAAACCGTCAAAGTCTTTGTACTTCTCACCCGACGGGAACTTTCCGGTTGAATCTACTTTCTGAGCCGGCTTTTTTTGCCAACTTGGTTTGGGGTAATTGGATCGCCAGCGACCGACCGGACCAAACGATTCGAGCGCAAAACCCAACGGATCAATTTTGCGGTGACAAACATTGCACGCTTTGTCCTCGCTATGCTTTGCCAATTTGTCACGGATCGTTTTGGCGCCACTGGTATTGGCATCGATCGCCGGGACTTCATCGGGCGGCGGCGACGGCTTGGTGCCAAGAAGGTTTTCCAATACCCATACGCCGCGTGTGACCGGGGATGTGTCTACGCCGTTGGCACTGACGGTCAGTACGCCGGCCATCCCCAAAACTCCTCCTCGCCGCCGATTCTTTGCCAAACTGACGCGTTGAAATCCATCCGCCAAACGCAGCGTCTTTCCCTCGGGCAGTTGATACAACTTGGCTAAGTTTTTGTCGACAAACGTATAGTCAGCATCCAGGAAATCAACGACCGATCCATTCGTCTCCAGCAGATGACGAAAGAACAATCGCGCTTCCTGCTTCATCGACTTGGGCCAATTCTGAGCGTAATACTCCCACGCGGCTTTTCGCGGTGGCGGCAGATTGCCAATGTCTCGCAGGTTAAGCCAGCTATCCAAAAAACCGGCCACGAATTCGTCGCTTCGTTTGTCTTTCAGCAAACGAAGGATTTGTTTTTTCAGCTCCTTTGACTCCGTCAACCGCCCCGACTTGGCCGCTGCAAACAGGGTGTCGTCCGGCGGCGCGGCCCAGAGCGCATACGAAAGTCGCGAAGCAAGATCGAATGGCCTCAGTTCACTCGCTTTTTCAGGAGTGATCTCGCTGAGGTAAATGAACGATGGCGAACACAGGATCATCTTCAACGTGTCCAAAGCGGCCTGACGAGGCGTTGCTTTTTCAGACACGCGTTTTTCGTAAATCGCCTTGATTCGATTGCGATCCGCATCCTCCAAAGGACGACGGTAAGCTCGTTGACCAAACGCGTACAGTTGCTTGATCGCACGATCTGGCTGGAATCCGTCTTTTCCAAATACCGCAATCTCTTCTTTGCTTCCGCCAACCTCTTTGATTGGTCCGTGTACTTTTACTTCGCCAATCTTAATGTGGGGCAGTGCTCCCTCGCGCAGTAACGTGGATCGACTCACGCCGTCTTCTGGATTCTTGAACTCGTCCTTGTAACGTTCATTGGCCTTAAGTACCGACGCGCGCGATTCGTACGGCCCATTGGGAAAGATGAATCGTGGCGTCTGCCCGGCTTCCAGCCAAACGCGAAATTTCAACCACTGTGGTTTATCGTCGGGAACGATAGCCGTCGCCAAGATCGGTTCGATCGCTTGCGGGTAGTGAATGTGTCCTTTGGAAGCGTCACCGGGAACGACTGCGATCTGAAACGGCTCGGAAAAATCGATACGGAAAATCTTTGGGTCGTAATGCGTGTCGCGATGCATCGCTTGAGCGTTCACTTGGATGTCGTAAATCCCTGAAACGGGAACACCATCCAGGAAATCTTCGATGTGTCCATAACCGCCCTGGCGCGTATCCGTGTTGGGCTGTTCGTACAGGCAAAGATACTTGAACTTGAACACGTTCCTGTGCGATCCAGTCAACTCTTCGTACTGTTTGAAATTGTCTTGAAAGTGCCACGACTTGGGCTTCATCGATTTCTTGCCCAGTCGCATCTCTACCAATCGCGCGGCGGCATGGAAGTATTGATCCAGCAAAAATCCCGATGTCACCAGCGAATCGCCAATCGTATCGATGTGCTCGCTGGTTTTGTCTTTGGGAAAGTCTGCGGTCAGCCCCAGCGTATCGACCCGACGACCAAACAGAGATGCAAGCGTCACTTCGTATTCACGATTGGACAGTCGCCGCATCACGGTGCGACCGCCAGTGCTTTGGAATTGGTCGCGGGATTCTTGGATACTCTTTCGCAATACCTTGACCAGTGCCAAGCGTTCCTTGTCGGTCGGTTGCTCCGAATCCTCGGGCGGCATTAGCCCTAAAGTAACTTGGTCGATGATTTCATCAGCGCTAATCAGTTGTTGCTGCGTTTTGATCGGCAACTTAAATGATTCGAACTCCCGATCGGCCTCGGCTGACTGGGCACTGTGGCAATCAAGGCAGTGGTCTGCCAGAAAACCTTTGACCAGCTTCTCCGCATTGGTATCTTTGTCCGCCGCGAACACGGCGCAAGTGAACAATAGCGTCGCGACCACCAGCAATCCGATCCGGTTGCAGCTTGGCAGGGCGAAAAAGCGAATTGCGTTAGGATTTTGCATTCGGTTTATTCGCCGCCTAAGAGAACGAACCTGTGCTGGTTCCAAATGAATCCAAATCGACACCGGTCTTTTGTGCGATGTCAACAAACAGATTGCACAGCGGAATCTTTCCGGCGCCTTTCGCTGGCAGTTTTTTGAACTCGCCCGTTTGATAGTCGCCACCAGCAAGCACGATCGGCAAATCGTAATTTTTGTGCGAGTTGCTGTTTCCTATCCCGCTGCCAAACAGCACGGCTGTCGAATCCAGCAACGTCTGGTCGCCATCTTGGATTTTGGAAATTCGCGTAAGAAACTTGCTGAACTGTTCTAATTGGTAAGTTTCCAATTTGATCAACTTCGCAATCGCGTCCTCGTCGTTACCGTGATGCGAAAGGCTGTGATAGGACTTGTCGATCCCAAGGTTTTGCGGCAAGAAACTGCCGCCAATCTCCAGCGTCGCGACTCTGGTCGAATCCGTTTGCAACGCCAGGGCGATCAGTTCGTACAACATCGGTAGGTCGTCGACCGTATTTTTGTTGGCTGGTTTTTTAAACGGAGCATCCGGTTTGGGCTGGTCCGCCCAACGCTGACGGGCTTGCAGGCGTTTTTCTACGTCGCGAATCGAACTGAAGTACTCGTCCAATTTAGACTTGTCTTCTTGGTTGATACGTTTGGAAAGCGAACCTGCTTCTTCGATGACGCTGTCCAGAATGGAAGCCTGCAGTGCATTCTCGCCGACTTTTTGTAGGCGTCGTTCTTTCGAATCGGTTGTGAACAGTTGATCAAACAATTCCGCTGGGCCCGTGATCGGTGGCACACGGACACCAGACTTGGTCCACGACATTTGGCAACCGCCATGAATGCCTCCTTCGGAGCCAACCGTTAGTGAAGCAAACCGAGTTTCCTTGCCAATCTCGTCTGCAATGAACTGGTCGATGGTGACGTTGCCATCGCGACGATTTTTGGATTCGTGGTGCAGCACACCCGAAAGAAAAGTGTGTACCGCAAAGTGGCCGCCAAGGATGCTGTGATCCAGCCCTCGATAGAGCGTCATCTGATCGCGGTTGTCAGCCAGCGGTTTCAGTAGCGTCGTCTCTTCGTATTTTTTTCCAGTCGTTTCGGGAAAGAATTGTTTCTGTTGAAAGCCCAGCAGATTTCCAACGGCAACAAAGCGACGAGCTCCCACGCCCGAGCTAGTTGTTGTTTCGGCGCCAGCAGCTACCAAGGATGGAATCGCCGGAATAGCGAGTGACCCAGCAAGAGAACGAAGCGCGAATCGACGGCGATTAAGTGATTTGTTCATACCTAAAGGATAGTCCATGCATGAAGCAGATAAAACGGATGTTTGTCGCCCAAACGCTGTGGTTGGGCAGCTTTGCGTTGATCTGCATCGCTTGGAGTCCTGATTTCCGCGATTACCGTCGCAATCATCTATGCAGCAACGTCAGTTGCTGTATCTATTTCCAGGTGTTCGGTTGAACGGGTTTTCCGTTTGTGGTTAGCACTTGGAAATGGTGAAAGCCGGCTTTCAATCCTGAATAACGCCAGACGACTTTTTTGTCGCGTGTGACTTCAAACAATTTCACCTTGTCGCCTTTTGCGTGATAGCTGGTGATCACGGTGTTGCCGTTTGGTAAACGCTGGACTCCGCAAGCATCGTCGAACAGGTTTTCGCCAATGTCCGCGTTGTCGACTTTCCAAACGATCTTTCCGTCCGCATTGATTTCGATGACTCGGTTGCCATTGGTGCAACCGATCAGTGTGTTTCCATTGTCCAATCGAATCGCGGTGAACGGCCAATCCTTTTTGTCGCGGCCACGTTCGTCGGTGGGGAAAGACTTGACGACTTTGCCAGATTCGACGTCGTATTCTTTGACCGCAAAATCCAACAAGTGGGGAGCGATGTAGTTTCCATTGGGCAGCACTCGCAGCATTCGCGTCTGCATGTGGGCGTTGCCTTTTTGGCAATCGAACAGCGTTTTCTTCAGAATTTCGCCTTTGCGATTGATGACGATCGCTCGAGGTTCTTCGCCCAGTTCAGCGACCAGGATATTGCCGTTATCCAATGGTACCGCTGTGCTGATTTCTTTTTGTTGTCCCTGGTATTCGAACACGATTTCGTTGGTTTTCCGATCGACTTCAACGACACCACCGTTGGGAAAGCGTTTTGTAGGATAGAGGGCCAGCAAGACATTGCCGTTTGGCAAGACAAACCCGTCGCTAGCCGGCATGTCAAATTTCCACTCCACTTGGCCGTCTTCGCCAACAATCACAACTCGGTTGGCTTTTCCAGCACCCAGGAACGAGTGTTTGATTTCTTCTGCAATGCAGGCAGTAGCGACCAGCGAAGTCAACACTAGCACTTTCAAAGTGCAAGCAAATCGCTTCAGTGCAGAATTGGCAGGGAAGGACATAGGAAGGGTTCCGTGGGGCGAAGGTGGGAAGACGCTGAAACTGATATTGGAAAACAGTTTAGCCCCGGTG
>CAZZDZ010000074.1:5658-11664 GCA_964652675.1 uncultured Pirellulaceae bacterium | reverse complement strand
GCTTACGCATGGGGCTACATCGTGTCGCTGCTCCGCAGTTGTTTTTCTCGTTGTTTCATCCAATCGATCAAACAATCTCGATTTATCGCTCCAACAAATCGCATCTTCAAAACGCCCGATCCCCCATGTGAAAGGAACCGTGATCGAATCGACCTGATTAGAATTCGCGCTCGACGAATTTGGTGTCATGCTTGCCCGAGAGAAACTCGGGGTGTTGGAGCACTTTTTCGTGGAACGTTGCGGTGGTGTGGATGCCTTCGACTTGCATTTCGTTCAACGCGCGACGCATTGTCGTGATCGCTTCGTCTCGCGTGGGGCGATGGACGATTAGTTTTGCGATCATCGAATCGTAGTGCGGTGGCACCATGTATCCGCCGTAGACATGCGAATCGAATCGGACACCCAGACCGCCGGGAGCGTAGAATTTTTGAATCGTGCCCGGATTGGGCATGAAATTCTTGTCGGGATTCTCGGCATTGATCCGGCACTCAATCGCGTGTCCGGTGCACTGGATGTCTTCTTGTGAAAACGACAGTGGTTCGCCTGCTGCCACGCGAATTTGCTCTTTGATCAAGTCGACGCCGGTGATCATTTCGGTGACCGGGTGTTCGACTTGGATTCGTGCGTTGACTTCGATAAAGAAGAAGTTGTCTTCTTGGTCGACGATGAATTCGACGGTGCCTGCGTTACTGTATTCGGCTCCGCGAATCATCCGCACGGCGGCTGCGCAGATTTCGTTGCGACGATCTTCGGGAAGGTTTGGGCTGGGGGCTTCTTCGATCAATTTCTGGTGTCGACGCTGGACACTGCAATCGCGTTCGAACAAATGGCAGACGTTTCCGTGCGTGTCTGCAATCACTTGGACTTCGACGTGTCGTGGCGATCCGACGTATCGTTCCAAGTAAACGCCGCCGTTTCCAAACGCCGCTTCGGCTTCGTTTCTGGCAGCCTGCAATGAAGATTCCAGTTCTTCTTCGGTCTCGGCGACCCGCATTCCTTTGCCGCCACCACCTGCGGTGGCTTTGATCAGAACGGGAAACCCAATTCCTCTTGCGATTTCGATTGCGTCCGAATTGGCATCGATCAATCCGTCGCTGCCGGGAACAACGGGAACGTCGTTTGCGATCGCCATGGATCGCGCGGTGTTTTTGTCACCCAGCTTTTCCATCGCTTGCGGCGACGGTCCGATGAACTCGAATCCGCTGGAGCGACAGACTTCGTTGAAGTGCGCGTTTTCGGACAAGAATCCATACCCGGGATGAATCGCGTCGACGTTGCCGACTTCGGCAGCCGCGATGATCTGGTCGATCTTCAGGTAGCTATCCGCGCTTTTGGCCGTGCCCACACAATAGGCTTCGTCGGCCAACTGGACGTGCATCGATTCCTTGTCGGCTTCGCTGTACACGGCAACCGATTCGATACCCATTTCGCGACAGGCGCGAATGATACGGACAGCTATTTCGCCACGGTTGGCGATCAGGATTTTTTGAAACACAGAATTCTTCGATCGTATGGACCTGGATTACCCGGCTCTGGTGAACCCGATTACGCAATGCAACATGCGCGGACGTCAGCTCACGCGTTAGGTTTAACACGGAACATTGGTTTGCCAAAATCGACGGCCTGTTGATCCTCCACCAGGACTTCGACGATCGTGCCTCGGCATTCGGCGGGAATCTCATTGAACACCTTCATGGCTTCAACAATGCAAACGATCGTATCGTCGTTTACCACCGTGCCGACTTGCGCAAATGGTTCCGCGTCTGGATTGGCTTTACTGTAAAAAGTGCCAACCATGGGAGCGTTGATCGTGATGGTTCCATCGTCGACTGGAGCACCTGCTGCCGGAGCGCCGGGTGCTGCAGCGGCCGCCATCGGCGGTGCCGACTGAACGGGAGCTTGCATCATAGGAACAACATCCCCACCACGCTTGAGACGAATTTTGTCGTCTCCCTGCTGGAGATCGACTTCGTTCAAGTCGTGTTGTTCCATCAGTTCCACGATTTGGCTTATGCGCTCGACGTCGAAAACGCCGCGGCCCGACTTGCCACCTTTGCTCATATTGGTATCACTCATCGTCGTTGATTCGAGTTGTTTTGGCGATTAGGTTCGCCATCACTTTCAAGCCTCTAACACGTTGTTGGGGCTAGGTTTTACAGCATCAGGCGACAATCATCGAGACCCTTTGCAAGCGTGCTAAGAACCTCGTGGCCATTGTCCGTTACTAACACGTCATCTTCTATGCGAATTCCGAAATCTCCGCCAAAATAGACGCCCGGCTCGACCGTAATCACCATTCCCGGCTCGAGAATTTCCTGACTGACGGACGACATTCGGGGCGATTCATGGATTTGCAGGCCGATTCCGTGCCCCAACCCGTGAACGAATGCGTCTGCTAACCCGGCCGATTTCAGCACCCCTCGAGCGGCGGCGTCCACATCACTGGCCAAAACTCCCGGTTTAATGGCGTCGATTGCCGCCAACTGCGAATCCAAAACCGCTTGATAAGCCGATTTGAACCGATCCGACGCATTGGGGCGATGCAAAGTGCGTGTCATGTCGCTTGCGTATCCACGATAGAACGCCCCCCAGTCGATCAGCAAGGTCGACGCGTCACCAATGGTCGCTGCCGATGGCCGATAATGGGGAAGTGCTCCGGCGGCTCCGGCGGCGATGATCGGAACAAAGCTAACGCCATCGGCTCCCAAGAATCGCATCGTCGCCTCGAACTCGTGAGCAATTTCTCGTTCGCTCCAATCCGGTCGCAATTTCGCCACCACGCTCTGGAAAGTCTGCTCGTTGATCCGAACGCTATCGCGAATGATCTGGATCTCTTCGGCGTCTTTGATGATGCGAAGCGATTCGACGACGCCATTGGTTTCGACCCATTGAACCGAGTCGATGACTTTGGCGGTGTTTCTGAATTCACTCAAACTCATGTGCGACGATTCAATCGCAACGCGTTTTGCTCCCGAGTCGTTGATGACACTTTTGACCGAATCGATCATTTTATCACCGCTGTAACGGATCACAGCAGTCAAGTCCGGGCACTCGCTGGCGATTTGAGTTTCGTAGCGACCGTCGCTGATGATCGTAACGTTATTCGGTTGAACAAGCAGATAAGAACTATCGCCAGTAAAACCGCTCAAGTAACCGACATTGATTTCGTCGGTCACCAGCATGGCGTCGGCGTCCAGATCGGACAGCTTATCTGTTAGTTTTTTCAGTCGTGGTGTCATGGCTTATTCGTGCTTGTGAGATGATCGGTCGCGATCATGGTGATTTTGGTCGATATGGATATGCAAATCGGGATGCTCTTGAAACAACCACTTCCATCCGGCGTCCGATACGGCGCTGTCGTCTAAATACAGTGATTCTAAGTTTGGTAGCGATGCAAGCTGTTTGAGCCCCGCGTCGTTAACCGGAACGCCAATTAAATGGATGCTCTGAAGCGATTTGATTTTGGCGATCTGATCGCAAACATCATTGTCAAGCTTCGGCGATCCAAGTCGCAGATTTCGCAGTTCAGTGAGCGTTTGCAGTTTCGCGACGCCTGCTGCGGTGCAGTTTGCTTGGGGTAAGTTCAGGAACCAGATCGAATCGCATTTCGCAATCCATTCAAGACCCTCGTCGCCAATCGGTGATTGACGCAGCCGCAGATGCCGAAGCTTCGTTAGTTCTGCGATGTGTTGTGCTCCCGCGTCGGTCACCTCGCCACGATCGATCAACATCGTTTCGATCGTCGGCGCCCTGCTAAGTTCCGACAGCATTTCATCGTTAACGCGATAGCGGTCGATCATTAAACCATCCGATTTTGATTCAGCGATTTGATCGATTGTGTTGGCGAATTCTTTTGCGGCGTCAATCGGTGGGGAAACGACAACCGGCTCTGCGGCCGCAGCCAATTGATCCGATACCAAGTCATCTTGCATGGAACCGTTTTCTGAAAGTGATTCAGAGCACCCGACGTGAAAGACGCTCAGCAAAGCAACCAGCAGACCTTGCAAGACAAGACGCGCAGAAGTGATGGGTTTCGGTGCCGAAGCAGCAGTGGGCATTGCAGTAGCAATCGGTTGGCGACAAAAATGGCGACACGTTGCAGCGGAATGCTTGGTGTCGCTTGACGCCCAGAGTGTATCGTTGCATCGGGGCGCCGTGAACGACGCCCCGATGCATCATAGAAGTTTTAGCGTGAAGCCACTTGCCGAGATGATTGACCCAGAAACCATCGCAACGAGTGAAAAATGCTCCGACCACTTTGGGAGGTCAGCAAACGATTCCCGCAAAACGCTTACCAACGCTAAAACCTCAGGTTGTATTGGTACTAATCAGATCGATCAACAAACGACCGAGTTGATAAGAAGGGAATTAGCAACCGCGAAAGACGCCTGTCAACGTCGATTTACATTGACAGGAAATTCTTGACGCAAAATTTCGCTGCCTCGCGTTTCACGGCCGAAAATCCCAACAAAACACCGTGAAACAATTATTGCCGATCGTCCAGAAAAACGCGATTGACTGCCAGCCCCCCGGCGTTTCATCGCTTCACCAGCCGATCAGCAAGATGATTGACGACACCAGTAGCGTGCCGACCGTCGCCGATACGCATGTTCCTATCACGATTCCACGACTGGTTCCCCATCGGTCGTAGCCGAAGCTGGATCCAGGGATGGCAAACGCCAATACAAGTTGGGCGTGAAAACGGTTAACGCTTGCCCCGAACAAAAAGATGCTAATCAGCAAGGCACACCCGAGCGTGGTCAACATCAGACTACGGATACTCATTTCGGGCCTCCCCAACGGTACGGGTAAAACGAAACCTCATTAGTCTAAATCTACGACGTAGCCACCCGATCGGTTCTGCGTTTGGCAGTCCGAACATCGATACGACCGCTACAGCCCCATTCGCGAGTGTTGTTAGTCTGTAAATCGCGACGCTAAAACGCAATGTTTCTTGATTCTTTGTTGGTACAATCAGGGTTGCTTTTCTCTCAATCGAACGTGTTCATGCAACTCTTTTACTTCCTTGTCGTCATCGTCTCGCTCAGTTGCGGGTCTCTTCCTGGTGTGGAAACCGGATGGATGTTTCCTGTGATTGCGACAGCTGGAGTCGTCGCGTTTTGGTCGTTGCTGTGCTACCTGGGTGCTGGGATGATCGCCCGGCAAGTAAAAGCTGATCAGTTAGATCCCGTGGTCGGCGCACGTTGGTTAGAAAAACAACTTGAGATCTTTCGCTGGATTTCACTCGCTGTCATTGTCCTTTGCCTAGCCGGTTTTGGTTTGGCAAGGATCATCGAAACGGCGCCGATCATGGAATACTCCATGTTCGTACAAGCGATCGTTTTGCTCACGCCAGGCTTGGTCATGACGATCGCGACTTGGTCCGCCGAACAATATTACGGCGTCTACTTGGGCTATACCGATCGTCGCCTGAAAAGCCATTTCGCGATTGTGTGGAGTCTGTTCCGAAGCAGAATTGGATGGTTGATCGCACCCGTGTTGATGATTCTGGCGCTATCCGATTTGGTCGGCTTGCTACCGATTGGCGAAGGCGCCGGATCGCTTCTGATCGGGACGATGATGGTACTGTTCATTTTGGTTGGGTTGCCGATTCTGATTCGCAGACTTTTTAAAACCAGTCCGCTGGCTCCCGATACCGAATCTTGGATGTGCGATTTGCTGACCGCTGCGGGCGCCAAAGGGACTCGGCCGGTTCGTTGGGATACAAACCAACAGAGTTTTAATGCGATGGTTGCGGGTTTTTTTCCTCGCTTTCGTAGCCTGCTGGTGAGCGATCGATTGGTCGACGAACTGACGCAAGAACAAATCGCCATGGTTGTTTTGCACGAAGCCGCCCACCTGAAGCGACGGCATGTACCGCTGCGAATGCTCTCGTTGCTACCAGCGTGGATTGCCGGCGCGGCCATCAGTTCGATGCTGGCCGAATCCGCTTGGGCAGCCCCATGGGCGCTTGCGATCGGCAGTGCGTTTGGGATTCTGATGACA
>CAZZDZ010000074.1:3231-5558 GCA_964652675.1 uncultured Pirellulaceae bacterium | reverse complement strand
AAAACCGTCGCGATCGTCAGAAATCCAGTGAAGATGACGGCCCAAAAACCAATTCGCTGCAATGTTCCCGATGTAAAGCGACTGATATGGCGCCAAGTCCAAAGCAGTGCAAATACCGGTAGCAAAAACACAAACGCGCCGCTTACCAGCATGTGGGCAAGCAGCATGGTGCCGCCAAGATGCCCGTAGAACAACGATGGCAATGCGGTCAAGGTAAGCAAAACTACAAACAGCGTGAGCGCAATCAGCAGCAATCGATCAACCCAAGTTTTCATGATTCGCTCTCTCTTTTTAATACAAGTCTTCTTGCGCACGTCGACCTGCAAATCGCGATGCCACCGCACCGACTCCAATCAACAGTGTCATCAACAACAAAGCGATTGATCCCGCCACGATGTACTTGAACGATTTGCGTCCGCTGAACAATTGATTCCAAGTCAATCGTTGATTCGCATCCACGCCTTGTAAAGTCGCCATCGCAATGGGTTCGCCCACATCCGGGCCAGGCCCGATCGCTTGGACGGTTGACGCGAACAGTTTTGCGGATTCGCTGTGGCATTCCGTGCAACCGGCCACGCCCAATGACCAACCCGCTGGCCGGACATTATGTGCCATCGGCCAAGCAACCATTGCGGTCGCTTGGTCGTCTGGTAGCTCTAACTTTTTCACCGTCTTTTCTTCGTCGCCAATTGCATAGACCATGCCATTGGACAGATAGACGGCCTGTTCCACCTTGAGTTCTTTTTGAAGAGCCTCGAGTGCGGCCGAGACCTTTTCGCCAAACAGCTGCCGACCTTTCTCTTGCTGCAGCGTGTTGGCTTTTGATTTTTCGGCATCCGTCCACTCATCGACAGGCGTTTTCGCCCGGTCGGCACCCAGCACTTCTTTCAAGTCGGAGCTGCTGAGTTTTGGTAGCACCAATTCATCCACAAAGTTTTTCCGCACCCGAAGTGCTCGGCGTGTTATGTCGTAGACTTGCTCGGGATTGATCGGTGTGACGACCCCGTCGCTAATCGTCCCCCAATAAGCCGGCCACATCACGCGATTGGGACGAACTTTGTCATCAGTTGATTTTGTATAAACCGGCCCTTGGATTGAGGGTAACTCGGATCCGCTGCGGTGGCCTTTGTCGCCCAACCCGTGTGCCAGCGACGTCATGATCCGGAGCGCTTCGTCGCGCGGCACGGGCCCGCCATGGCACGCCGTGCACGACATCTTTTCAAAGTGAATGGGGGGCAAACCAGCATGCATTGGTTTGGGTGAACCAAGTCGTCCCGCGCGGGCAAAAACATTTTCGTTGATCAATTCGTCCGCATCGACTTGGCCATCCGAATCGGATCCCAAGTGACAGCCTGCACATGAAAGCGTATCTACGGACTTGCCACTTGGGTTCTCTTCGTCCTCGTACCCGCGAACGATATGGTGATCGATTCCGTTGCGATGACAATCGGCGCAAGCCATCCCGGCGCGCAAGTGGACGTCTTCATCATGAATCCAACGCTTTTGAATCCCCGCGTCATCGACCATGCGATTGCTGTGACATTGATAACAAGCATTGCTGGAGGGTTCGCGGATCAAATCCATGAACACGGTCCCGTCAGGTCCAAAACGGCGGCTATCGTAAGTCACCTTTGGCAACTTTGCTTTGACGGCTTCATCTTGAATGTCGCTACCGTCTTTGATCCGCGACACCTTTCCATCCACGCTGCCAAGACGCAGCCCAGCGGTAGCCGCCCAAGCGAAATTTTGTTCCTCGATTTGATCGCGACGTTGGTTGAAATCGTACGCACCCGGTTTGGCGTGACAGACCATGCAGTCGACGTCCAGCGTTCCCGAGAAGGCCCAACGGCTGGGCGTTTTCTCTTCGCCTTGCTCTGCGCTACTTTCTTCTGATTCAGTCTCTGCTGCCGCCGCTTTTTCTGCTGCTTCTTTCGCCGCTCCAACTCCGCCACCGGGAATGCGACCGCCAAACTTGAGCGTCATTTCCCACGGCGTGATCCCAGCATCAGTCGGTTTGTAAGTATGTTTCCAATCGCGATACGACAACGGCAGTTGTGTTCCCGTGCGGGCATCCGTCCAGATCCATGGTTCACCAGCGCGGCCACTGAGTGATTCGGGGCTGAAGGCGTTAAAATGCCATCCGTGCGAAATCGTCTCGTAGTCGTGGCAGCGACCACAAGTTTTGACCGTCGAATAAGGTCGATCTGATTCCGGCGTGATCTTGCGATTGTCCGCATCGTAAAGGTCGATGTGGTGCAGAAACCGTGAATCGCTATCACTATGGGCGAACTTGGAACCGTCCGCCGCGTCGGTTGTTTGGACATTCA
>CAZZDZ010000074.1:0-3131 GCA_964652675.1 uncultured Pirellulaceae bacterium | reverse complement strand
AACGGGAGAAGACGATGGGCCGCTCGGGAATTATCACCTTTAAAGGCAACGGCATGACTCTAGAAGGCGATGATTTGGCCGTTGGATCGCCTGCGCCCGCATTCACGTTGCACTTCGCTGGCGACGGAATCGAGACGCTGACATTGGACGACCTCAAAGGTAAGCCGTCGATTTTGTCGGTTGTCCCAAGCCTGGATACCGGGATTTGTGCGATCCAGACCAAGCGTTTCAATGGCGACCTCGCTTCCTTGGGCGACAAAGTCAACTCCGTCACCGTCAGCCGCGACTTGCCTTTCGCACAAGCAAGATTTTGTGGTGCCGAAGAAATCTCGATGAAATCCGCCAGCGACTACCAAACACACGCTTTTGGCAGCGACTATGGCGTCACAATCGAAGAGCTAAAACTACTGACCCGAGCCGTGTTCGTTTTGGACGCCGAAGGCAATGTGGCTTACAAAGAAATCGTCGGCGAAGTTACCGAAGAGCCAGACTATGACGCAGCCCTGGCAGCGTTGCGGATGCTTGTCTAGTTCTGCAGACGGTAGTTGACCTTGATTGAAAGGCGGTAGCGGAAGTCGTCAAGACTTTCGGTTTATGTTGTTTGCCGAAAGTTTTGACGTCTTCCGCTACGCGTTTCACGAGGTATCAGGAATCAAGGTTATTTGCCAACTTTGGCACTAGCGCGACGCCATCTTCGCTAGACCTCTTCCGAGACCATGCATGACCACGCCAGAAGACAAAATTGTCGTCGCCGCGCTGTATCGGTTCGTCGCTCTGGAAGACTTTCAAGAGCTGCGTGATCCGATCTTGCAGGCGATGTTGTCTGCTGGTGTTCGCGGCACGCTGCTGTTGGCAAACGAAGGCATCAACGGAACCATCGCGGCTTCACGTCAAGGCATCGACGAAATCCTTGCCTACCTGCGGAAAGACCCGCGTTTTGCTGACACCGATGTCAAAGAATCTTTCTGTGACGAAATGCCCTTCAAGCGAACGCGCGTTCGTCTGAAAAAAGAAATTGTCACGATGGGTGTCGAAGGCATCGATCCAAACGATGCGGTTGGCACCTACGTGGACCCCAGCGATTGGAACGATCTGATTTCGGATCCGGACGTTGTCTTGGTCGATACGCGAAACGACTACGAAATCGCGATTGGAACGTTTCAAGGTGCGCAAAATCCCGACACGCATACCTTTCGCGAATTCCCCGACTATGTCGACAAGAATCTGGACCCTGCCAAACATAAAAAAGTGGCGATGTTTTGCACCGGCGGAATTCGATGCGAAAAGTCCACAGCGTTGCTAAAGCAAAAGGGTTTCCAGGAGGTCTACCATTTGCGTGGGGGAATCCTGAAGTACTTGGAGACGGTGCAGGAATCAGAATCGCTTTGGGAAGGCGATTGTTTTGTATTTGACGAAAGGGTTGCCGTCGGCCACGGATTGGGCGAATCCGACCACGAAATGTGCTTTGCCTGCGGTTGGCCAGTCTCGCCGGCTGAACGGGCACACGCAAAGTACGAACCGGGAGTCCAGTGCTCACGTTGCGCCGACCGATTGACCGATCAGCAACGGAGCCGTTTTCGCGAACGCCAACGCCAGATCGATGCCGCAAAACAGGCCCCAGGCCCAACGAAAAGCCCCGGCCAAACCAAAGACGTAGACGAGCCCTAACGGCGGCGAATGCAACCCAGATGGTTTTTTGGCCGTCTAGTCCAATAGCATTGCTTTTGGCTACAATAGCCAGATCAAGCATCATTTGTCACTCAACCGACCAAAAAGTAGGAAGCGTCGATGGCGAAAGCAACGAAAAAGTCAACGAAGACGGACGACAAAGCGGCGAAGCCACCCGTTGAACCAATTGACTTCAAGATTTCCCCAGATGACCAAGACGAGCATAGCTTTGTCAGCATATGGAACATCGCCTCGGCGACCTGTGATGCAGACGAAGCCAAGACACGAGCTCTGGCAGCAAAGCTGCTGAATTTCTTGTGCAAACGAGATTGTGATTTCGTCGTCATCAGCCCAGCGGACGCCGAATTCCTGGACAACAAGTTCGAAGCAGAGAATAAACTGCTTTACGATTGGAAACCAGAAAGCGAGTACGTCGACATCCTGGCTCAGCATTCCGAAGTCCCTGCCAAAGCGTTCATGTCATTTTTGACGACGCACAAGTTCAGCCCGACAACCAAATACAACCCACGTCGTGCCGACCGAGTCGAATGGTTTAATGAACGCTGGTGTGTGGGTTAGACCCTGTTGTTTGACAACAGAAAACAGATTCAAAACAAAACCTCGCCGCACTGGCGAGGTTTTTTTGTGCGTTCTTTGACGGTTGGGTTTCCAAGCATTGCTTAGGCGAATCTGCCAACAGCAGATTCACTTGGCGGTTGCCCGTTTGATGATGTCCGCATGGATTTTCTCGTCCCACTCCGCTGCGTTGTGAGCACCAGGGTCCAACAGGGCTGAGTATTTTGGGTGCCCATTGACCATAAAGCCATTTGCGGGGTCACCCAAACTGATGTTTGTGATTCGCGGCTCATTTTTCCACTCACCCCAGCAAAACGCGTTGGCAGTGTAGTAGCTGACAAGCTTTTGAATGTTGTCAGGGAGTTTTTTGATTCGTCCACCGCGCGACAGGGAAGACGCGTCGATTGCAAAAGCCATCGCGACGGAGATTTTGGGGAGATTCTCCGTCGAATCGCCGCGCAGCAAATCAGCCACTTCCAGCATCGTGTGACCACCCCAACTGTGGCCGACCAAAATCAAACGGTTCGGTTTGAATTCAGCGTAGCAATCGCGAATGAAATCAGCGATCACTTTCGGGCCTCTTGCCTTTTGCTTTGTAAACTCACCAGCATCCGTTCCATTCCAGTTAAAGAACCTCACCCGGTCGCCCCGTTTTTTAAACTGAATCATCAAATGGTACGCACCGCTGTTTCCGCTTCTGAATTTGGATCGTTGTTCAATCTGTGCCTTCGACGCATCCGATCGCAACCCAGAAATCACAACAACCAAATCAGCTTTTTCGTCAACGGGCGCGTGCTGCGCAAATGCAGCCCCCGAGACAAAGACGCAATAGAATAGAACGCCGAAAACCGTCCGCATTAGCCAGTCAAACTCCCTGCATCGCACCT
>CAZZDZ010000073.1:9995-20695 GCA_964652675.1 uncultured Pirellulaceae bacterium | reverse complement strand
AGTGTCTGACGAAGTTGAATTTGTTTCACCGACTTCTGAAGTGGCGACTTCCGACACAGGCTGTCTTTGTGAGACGTTCACTTCATCAGTAACCGTCGCTTCGGCCGTGGCCTCCAGAGCAGCACCGTCGACCAACTCAACAGGGTCGTCCGACTCACCAGATTCCAGCGTCTCAGCAGAATCCCCTTCTTCAACCGCCGACTCCGCCTGAGCAGGATTCTCTGTCTCACCCGCATCCTTCGATTGAATCGAGGACGATTCTGGTTCAACGGATTTGTCGTCTGCTGTTGCGGCTTCGGACTGCGGTATTGGCTGTTGAGCGAAAACCGCTGCGTTTTCTTCTTCAACTTCTAAATCGTTGTCACGTGGCGCCGCGTCGTCAATCGCATTGTCGCTGGGCTCTTGCACGTCGAAATCTTCGCTCGCTCGCTTCACCTGC
The DNA here is from genome assembly GCA_964652675.1 of uncultured Pirellulaceae bacterium. GTDB lineage: Bacteria > Planctomycetota > Planctomycetia > Pirellulales > Pirellulaceae > K23-9. The sequence goes on along the minus strand of CAZZDZ010000073.1, from coordinate 20,256 downwards.
GCGAACAAATCGGAAAACCCACTGTCAGTAGTGTGCGCATCAACACCTTGTTTGACCAAGTCTGTTGTGATGTTGGGTAGCGGGTTTGCTTGATCGACTGAAAACACAATTTGCCTCGTTGAGATCGGATGACCGAAGAGGAAGCAAATGGAGTGCCAAAGCGCGATGCACTTTTAAAAATGGGGTTTATCCCTCACAAAAGGTCGCGCAAATATTTTATTCGTGTCAAACAGAACCTTTGCTAGTTCATTCAACATCGAAGGCTGGAAAATGTTGCCAGAGCCGACGCAATTCGTGCGTCACTTACGCCCGCGGCTTCTTTTACGCGGCGTCGACTTGTCTATTCGTTTCTCGATACTGACGTATTTTGTTGGTCAGCGTCCGAGGCGAAACGCCAAGCTTTTCTGCGACGATACGCTGATTTCCGTATTTGTTGAGCGCCGCAACGATAATCTCTTTCTCAACATCCGCGAGATCGGTATGAAGCCAGTGTTCCGGCAAATTCGACGGTTTGTCCGGCTCAGTCAGTTCCTGTGAAAAATCGATAAACTCTTCACCGATCAACGGACTATCGCAAAGAATACAAGCACGATGCACCACGTTTCGCAGTTCACGCACATTGCCCGGCCAACAATGCGAAGCCAGACGCTTCATCGCCGCAGGCTCAAACCCTTCGATATGGATTGAATTTTCGTTGCGAAAGCGTTCAACGAAATGCATCGCTAGAACCGGAATATCTTCACAACGATCTCGCAGCGCAGGGATCGCGATCTGAACGACATTGATCCGGTGATACAGATCCAACCGAAAACCGCCTTCTTTGATTTGCTGCGCGAGCTCACGATTGGAAGCGGCGACGATCCGAGCGTTTTGCTGGATCGGCTTGCTACCACCAACTCGTTCAAACTGGTCACTTTCCAACACACGTAGCAATTTTGCCTGCGTCTTGATCGGAATTTCGCTGATCTCGTCAAGCAACAGCGTCCCGTCAGTCGCTAATTCAAAACGTCCTTGTCGCGCGGCAACCGCATCGGTAAACGATCCACGTTCGTGGCCAAACAACTCACTTTCGATTAACGTCTCTGAAAGCGCAGCACAGTTGACGCGAATCATGGGCCCCGCACTGCGACTGCTGGCATCGTGAATCAACTGAGAAAAAAGTTCTTTTCCCGTGCCACTTTCTCCTGTCACAAGTACAGGCGCCATCGACGAAGCAACGCGTCGAGCGAGCTTGATCAAGCTTCTGATTTTCGGTGACTGAGTTAGTAGCACGATTGACGTTTCGCCGAATGAGTCGTTGCTAAAGAGAATGAATCGAGAGACAGGTTATCGCTTCGTGCTGACGTAAGCGTTTTGCATTTGCACTGCTCGAACGTTCTGTTGAACCTGCGGAAACAAGCGCTTGGCTGAATCGATTGTTGTCTTTTCTAGCTGTGCCAACTTTGGCATCAACTGCGTTACCAGGACAATTGTTTGATCGGTCACCGTTTGCAAATGGTCGGACAAGCTTCGCTTGGATTCGATGAACCGATCGCGCAGCGGACCCAACGCTCCTTCGGTGCGTTTAATCTTCTTCATTTGATCGGCAATTGAATCGACGGATTCGATGGGGCCTTGAGTCAGTTTGTCGACAATCCCATCGAGTTCGACGTACTGTTGGTGCAACTGAACGGTTAGAGTCGCAAAAGTTTCGTCGTCGCTATTGGACATGTGCTCGTGACCTTTCTACCAGGGTATCTACTTGATCGGATAACTTATGAACGATCGCCTTTTTTTCGTCAGTCGCTTTGCTTTGTGAAAGCCACCAGCGTGCCATGTCTTTTGAAAAGCCTGACGTTTGTTCGTTTGCAAGACGACGTAGCTCTTCTTGCGAATCGGCGATGTTGCCAAGTCGCTTTTGACACATTGCAATCAGCAAATCTCGCCAAGAGCGATCGTTGAACGAAAGATCGCCACCTTCGATCGACTGCAACGCCTTCAACGCAGCCGGAAAGTTGCGTGTTCGGTACAGACTTTCGGCCAGTCGCATCGTATCGACTGGCTTTGACAACACCTGCTGCGCGTTCATGGAAGACTGTGCAGCAAAGGCGGCTTCGTGCATGTCTTGTTTGGGAACGGAATCGAGGTTGTTTTCGATTTCAACCAAGGTTGGCGGTGGCGGTTCGCCTTTCATCGAATCGGCACTCATGGCAGCCTCAGCCAACTGGCTGGCTACTAGTGGCGGAATCGAATCGTTGGAAAACTCTTCTTCACGCTCCCGTATTTCTCTCGTTTGGTTTCGCAAGCGCTTGATCAGTTGAATCCGTGATCGTATTTCGTCAATCTTGACCGAAGCATCCAAGTCGTCTTTTGAGTACGGCAAAGCCATAGTCGGTTCTGGCTTGGTAACTGACTCCATGAAGCTTTCTCTGCGGTTAGTCGTTTGTTGCTGCAACTGAGTCCGCATTCGTTTGGTCGCCTCAGAGAGCGATTCAATCTGTTCATCGACCGCCGAATCATTTATCGGTCGTAGAGCAGGCGGTGGCTGGGGCAAAAAGAGTTCTTCCACGTCCTGCTGCACGCCCAATCCGGCAACGTCCTGGGCGGCAACCTCCTGCGTGGGCACACTAACTGTGCACACAACGACCCCGAGCATACATGCCAGCGGAAAAGACAGTCGCGCGATCATCCGTTGCACTGCCTGGGAATTCCAAGGATAGAAAATGCTGCTAGTGTGATTGGAAAGCATGATCGGTTTACCGAATTAAAGAGTTGGGCCAACATCGCCGTCGCCAGCATCAAAAGCACGGGCAGATTCCGGAAGCAGACCTGCGAAACAGAGCGCAGCGGCATAGTGCTGCCCACTTTTTTGGTAGGTCTTTCCAAGCAGACTAAGAACAACGCCTTTTTCTTCGTCCGACAGTCCCGTTTTCAGAAGTTCGTAACAGTTGTTTGAGCAGGCGTCATACTGGCCAAGTTTGAATTGCAATCGCACCTGAAGCAATTTCGCTTTCGGTGAACTTGTCGAAACTTCCAATATCGCTCGTATCGCCAAGTCGGCACTCTCGTACTCGCCAGCGTTGAACAGTTTCTCTGCCAGTTCATATCCAATCGCTTCAGACCAATGACCGTTGATGGCGTTCGCGGCTGCGATATCCAGATGCTCAATCGCCTTGCTGCGAAATCCGGCGGTAAAGTAGGCGCGTGACACGATTAGGTTATCGATCGCAGATTGCAAGTCGCCTGGGTGCAATGCGACAAGTGAAAGCACCAGACGTTCTGTTTCATTTTGCACGCCGCGAGCAGGCGAAAGAACTTGTAGCCGCGCGTAAGATGCGATCACGGTGGCGAAGCGTTTTGCGTCCTCGGCCACAGAATCCGCATGTTTGAACAACACACGATTCGCTGAATTCGGATCGGAATCAAGCAAATAGGCTTTCGCCAACGTCATCACGTTATCCGACACCACATCCGCGCGGCCCGGCAGGCGGGCTCCCCGCGCGGCAGCCCGAATCGCTTTGTCTGGTCGCCCCAGTATCAATTCCATCTTCGCGATCTTGGCATACGACGCCGCTTGGATCGCGTTTGAACTGGTTTGGTCCAGCGCCAGGTAATAGGCGTTCAAGGCTTGGTCACTATTTCCCAGACTCTGGTCCAGCAACGCAGTATTGAAATACAACATGGCACTCAGTTCGCCACCGGGCTGCAGTTCGCGTGATGCTGCAAGCATGTTGCGTGCGCGACTGATGTCGCCTTGCCAAACGCTATTGTTGCCATCATGCATCAAGGCCATCGCGCGAATGTCCTTGTTGGTCGAATTAAGCTGCAGTTGACGGAGCAACCGCTGAACTCTGGCCAACGCGTATTCTCGTTGGATCGCTTGAGGGACCTCCGTACGATGCATGATCGACAGCTCACCATCATCCTGTCCCCAGATCAATCCAAGAGGACTAAGGACTTGGTCAAGCAACACCGACGCTGGAATACTGTCTACGTTCAGTTCAACCGATCGTCCCGAAAGCACGCGGTTTGCGTGCGCGCTGGCCAAAATTTCCATGCCCATGCCCGATCGCAGGTCACTAAGCAATTGATTCAATGAATGAAGTGGCAGTTTCGCCTGGACCAGAATGACCGACACATCCAACAGTGGCTTTTGCAAGATCGTGACGGGGACTTGTTGATCGGATTGCGGATCTCCCGAAACGCCTTCCGCTAGCGAAAGCACTGACTCCACGTTGGTCTTAAAGCGAAAGTATTTCAGATCCCGCAGATCGCTTTTGTCTGGTAGATCACTTTTATCAGACAGATCACTTTCGTCAGCCGGGCCTACGATTCTGTGTTGAAGAAATTCGGCAAGCGATTGCGTTACCGCGACGCGCAGATCCAATGGGTTCGACCCGGACGCGTATCGGAGATACAGTTCGCTCAGCAAACTATTCGCTTCGCTGTCACGTTGTTGGCTATGCCATAACCGCGCCGTTCCCAGCATCGCCCAGGCCTGCAGATGTTTGCCAGCGTCTGTTGCTTGGATGACATCAAGATAGTGTTGCTCTGAATGGTTGGTAAATCCTGCCAGCTCTGCGGCATGGCCAAGTCGGATGGCAAGTGTTGGTCCAGCCTGATCTCCGTCTGATTTGGCTAGCTTGGAATAGACCTGATAGGCGCCAATGTAGTTGCCAACTCTTAGCAACCGATCGCCTCGCTGGAGCAGATCGAATTCGATCGTGCCAACTTTCTCCAGTTCGACCTGCGAATTGTCGCTTAGGGATAACCCTTTCGAATGTATTTGGTTTGCTTGGCTTGAATCGTCGCTTTGACTTGACGTTGTCGACACGGAATCGGACGTATCAGTTGGCCAGTTGTAAACAACACCACCGACGACTCCCGTCGTAATCAGTAGTGAAGTCAGCCAGATATTGATACGAAACACGTCAATTTCACCATAAACAAGTGGGTTCCAGGCGTCGGCTGCACAGGTGATTAACGCGAAGCGTCTGCCTGTTCGTTTCATCCGTCACTATCGCTACAAACTATTCGTCGAAAATTGAAGTTCACTTGAGTTTTGTTAGCAAGTTCCGATTGGAGTCAACGACAACTCTATTTGCTCACAAATCTTTGGAGACCCAAACATGCGTATCGATAACGGACCTCAATCAGCACAACCACACATTCGGGACCAAGCTAGCGCTTCGGCTCGCAATGGTGTTTCGGCTGATGCTGGTATCCGCGATCGATTGCTTACTTCATTTGATCCAAAATCTGCCGCCAACTTGGTGCAGCAAGTTGGAAGCACGACAGAGATACGCGAGTCCGTTGTCAACGACATTAAGACAAAAGTTCAAAACGGTGAATACCTTCAGAGGCAGTCCGCTGTCGACACTGCAAGTGCGATTCTGAATTTGTAGCCTTGGGAGAAACTCTCCCAGGGTCCTTTAATAGGACGTAAATCGATCGACACGGACGTACACAAACAACATCCTCCCAACTGGAAATACACATGAGTCTCTCCATTGCCAATAACGTCGGTGCTTTGAATGCCCGAAACAACCTTGCTAGATCTTCTAACGCGCTGAACACTTCTATCGAACGTTTGTCGTCCGGTTTCAGAGTAAACCGCGGTGCAGACGGACCAGCCGCATTGGTCATTTCCGAAAGACAGCGTGCTCAGATCGCCGGTCTTCGTACCGCAATCGACAACAGTGAAAAAGCTGTTTCGGTTGTGCAAACAGCTGAAGGAGCATTGAACGAAATCAACAGCATTTTGGTCAGAGTTCGTTCACTGGCATTGGACTCTGCCAACGCAGGTGTCAATGACGACGATGCGTTTGCTGCCAACCAAGCCGAAATCGAAAACGCTCTGGATACAATTAACCGTATCTCCGAGAACACTCAGTTCGGCGAACGACAATTGCTGAATGGTTCGGCTGGCGTCTCAGGCGTTGCAGACGATGCCGATGTTACGTTCCTGCGAGCAAGTGGACAAACAAGTGCCGGTTCGTACGCCGTCGCAGTCACTGCACAAGCAGAACGTGCCAACGTTACCGCAGGTGCTGCTCAAACAGGAGACTTGGCACAAGACGAAGTCCTGACAGTCAACGGTACAAGCATCCAGCTGAACGCCGGGCTAAGCCAAGCAGGTGTTGTCTCACGAATCAACGAATTCACGAGTTCAACAGGTGTTGTCGCCGAAGTCGATCCAAACAACGCTGGTCAGACACGACTACGTTCAATCGAATTCGGTGCAAACGCTGAGGTCGAAGTCATTTCAGACACCGCTGCCGGAACTGCTGGTACGACGTCTGGATTTGGCAATTCGACCACAACTGACATTGGCAGAAACATCGAAGGAACCATTGACGGCGTTGCAGCGTCGGGCAGTGGAAATGTTTTGACAAGCGTTAGTGGACTTTCGACCGGCCTTACGGTTAGCGTTGGCGAAGATGCAACCGACGCAGCATTGTCCGCCGGTGCGGCTCAAGGAAACGTTTCGGTTCAGAACAATTCACTTGTGTTCCAAATTGGTGCCAACCAAAACCAAACCGCTTCGATTGGAATTAATTCGGTCGCAGCCAATGGACTTGGTTTGGGAGTTGCTGGAAGCCGGTTTAACAGCCTGGACGAAATCGACGTCACTTCAGCCGAAAAATCACAGGAAGCAATTGCTGTGATCGACGCTGCTATCGACGAAATCTCCAACACTCGAGGCGAACTGGGTGCTTTCCAAGCAAACACTCTGGAGTCGACCGCAAACAACTTGCGAACCACTCTGGAAAACACAGTGAACGCAGAGTCGGTGATTCGTGATACAGATTTCGCAGAAGAAATCTCGAACTTCACCAACAATCAAATCTTGGTTCAGGCAGGAACGTCCGTGTTGTCAAACGCTAACCAGACAACACAGTCGATCTTGTCGCTGTTGCAGTAAACGGTACCTCCCTGACGCGTGTGACTGTACGCGTCGGGTCGTTTCGGAAAGGGGCTCTCTATGGGCCCCTTTCTTTTTCTCCTTTTTTGCAGTTTTGGCAGCATGTTTTCAATCGATGGAATCGTCTCTGGCTTCGACACCTCGGGAATCATTGACAGCCTTCTTGGGTTTCAACAGACGCAAATCGATACTTTCAATTTGCGCAGGGCCGACATTGCGACCGAACAGACTGCGTTCGCGGGCATCGAAGCACAGTTATTAACACTGCAATCGTCCATCCGAACATTAAATCGCCCCCAGGCATCAGTCTTTGACGTGCGGTCAGCCGTCTCCAGTAACGAAGATGTCCTGTCCGTGGTCGCTGACGGTGGCGCCACCAGCGGTTCATTTCAATTGACCGTCAACCAATTGGCCACAACCCATCAAGTAGGTTCGCAAGGCTTCAGCACTTCGTCCGACCAAATAGCCAGCGGCGAAATCACGTTCCAAGTTGGCGACCGTACTGCCCAAACGATCGCAATCGATCAAGGCAACAATACACTTTCGGGGTTTGTCGATACGGTAAACGACCAAGTCGAAGATGTGAACGCCAGCATCGTCTTTGACCAAGGCTCCGATTCGTTCCGTGTTCTACTGACATCCACCGAAACGGGCCAAGAAAACACCATCGCCGTGACCAGCAATCTAACTGGCGAAGGCGCGACGCCGGATTTTTCTGGACCTGCTGTTCAGGAAGCAACAAACGCCGTCATCACATTAGGGTCAGGGCCCGGTGCGATCACAGCCCAGTATTCTTCCAATACGATCGACCAGTTGATCGAAGATGTCACCATCGAACTCAGGGACGTGTCTGACACACCCATCACCATCGATGTTACTGCGGATACCGAGCCTGCGATCGAAGCAATTGAGTCATTCGTTGCCGACTTTAATGCATTGATCGATTTCATTGACACCCAAACCGAGTTTTTGCCTGAGACCGACCAAGCCGGGCCGCTGCTGGGCAATCGTTCTGTCAGTTCGATCAAAAACAATTTGCTTTCGACGGTTACCGAAACCATCACGAACACCGGCAGCGTCAGTCGCTTGTCGCAAATTGGAGTGAGCCTGAACAGCGTTGGAAACCTTGTCATTAACTCCGAGCAACTCTCCCAGGCGGTCAATGGCGAACTGGAAGGCGTTGACCCAGCAGACATTCGCAATCTTTTTGGTTTGAATGCGTCGTCGAATAATTCAGGGATTGAGTTTCTTGCTGGGGGAGAACGCACGCAGGGTGGCACATCGCCGTACCAAGTCGACATCACTCAGGCTGCTGAACAGGCTTCCGTCACGGCAACGACAGCCGTGAATGAAACAACGACAATCGACGACACCAACAACACGATTCAAATCACGCTTGATGGAATCGTGAGCGACGAATTAACACTCGAAAGTGGACAATACACGCGTGAAGAAATCGCTTCGGCGGTTGAAACGCTGATCAATCAATCCGCAGCGCTCGGTAACCACAACGTTGGCGTCGGATTAAACGCGAGCAATCAACTAACGGTGACTTCGGAAGCATTTGGTTCGGATTCTCGTGTCGCCAGCATTTCCGGTAGTCTCGCATCGACGATTGGATTCGATGGAACCGAAAGTGATGACGGCCAAGATGTTGAGGGAGTCTTTATCGTTGATGGAGTCGAGGAAATCGCAAACGGATCCGGTCGTTTGTTGATTGGCGATCCTGACAACGAAAACACCGCCGACTTGCAACTCCGGGTCACTTTAACGGCCAACCAACTGACATCGGGAGCGGAAGGCGCAGTCTCTGTGTCTCGGGGCATCACCGGAAACGTCAACACGTACATTGACTCCGTTCTGAATTCCGAAAGCGGAATTTTGCGGACCGTAGAGGAAGAATTTGAAACCAGGATCGCGTCGATTGATCAGTCAATCCAAAGAGTCGAAGACATCACAGAGTCCAGACGAGAGTTCTTGGTCGCGGAGTTCACCGCGCTGGAGAGCATCATTAGTGAATTGCAGACAACGGGCTCTTTCATTACGTCCCAACTCGCTTCGATCGGCCCCCTGAACTCCAGCGATAACTAACACACAGAAATTCACACGACGCCACCCAATCCTATTGGGGGCTTCGATCACGCTACAAACCGGAGGAACCGACAATGAGCGTACACGCCTACAAAAGACAAAAGATGGTCAGTGGTTGGACCCGCATCGAATTATTGCTTTACCTTTACGATCGTGCCATCACGTCATTGGAAGCTTGCGAGACTGCAAAAAACAGTGGCGACGAAAAAGAGTACGGCAAGCACTTTTTGGATGCCAACAAAACGCTGCTAGCGATTCACGCAGGACTGAAGCCAGAGGACGAAATTGCATTCAATGTCGCTCGGCTTCTGCACTTCGTTTCACAGGCGGTGATTGCGAATGATTTCCAAGGCGCAGTAAAAGTCTTGCGTTCCTTGCGTGATGGATTTGCCGCCATCGAAGTAGAAGCGAATCAACTGGAATCTTCCGGCCAAATCCCTTCCGCTGAAAAAGAATACACCTTCCGCGTCTAACTTCAAAACAATCAAGCCAAACCCTCCTACCCACAGCACGGCGCCATGATAGACCTAGAGACACCTTCCTCGCCAACTGCGAACCCGTTAAGCAGAATTGCATTCTCCAGCGGCAAGAAGTCACCGAATTGCCGAAGACGATACAGGCGTTATTCGTTTTTTGAATCAGCATTGATCACCGGAGAATCTGGCGAACCGACCATCGCATTCACAAGAGATATTTCTCGGGTTGGTTTCGGCCTGATCCACAATGTTCCATTGCCAGCACAGAAAGCAAAAATGCATCTGTGCAAGCGCGACATTGAGCTTCAGGTCGATATCAGCCTGACAACGTCCAACACAAAAGGCTGGTACACCAGTTTTTGTCGTTTCGAGCGTATCAGTGCTCTGGATGCAAAAAGATTGTTCATCGGGACGGCTGTTCGACGCTTGGATCCGCGACAAATGTTCCGGCACCCGTACTTCACGCCGGTCGAGCTAGAGACAAATGACCCCCAAGACAAAGACATCTCTATCTTTACGCGTGACATTTCCCTTTCCGGCATTGGGTTGTTTCACAATCAACCGCTTTCAGAACGCAAAGTAAGAATTCACGCACAAAATGTGGAGACCCCGCTGTCTGCAAACGTTAAGTGGTGTCAATCGTGCGGACACGGTTGGTACATCAGCGGCGCAGAATTCGACCGTGAATCCGAGCAATCGCTCTTCGATCTTTTTCGGTAGTGCGGTTGTGTAGGTTTTCAGTGGCGCTTAGCCAGCCACGAAGTGGCGAAAGCATATAGCCCCATGCATT
>CAZZDZ010000073.1:0-9895 GCA_964652675.1 uncultured Pirellulaceae bacterium | reverse complement strand
CGATGTTACTTCTGCTGTCACGGCGAATGTAAACTGCAACAGCGCCTGTGAATTCTCCAGACGCAAAACGGCTTCGGGAATATCCGTTGACTGGATCTCGCTAATCTGGGTTTCGGTAGAAAAGCTCAAGTCATCCACTCGTTCCCCCAGTGACCGCAACGTTTGCAATGACGTCGACTGCTCGCCCAGAATTGCGAGAGCATTGCTTGCCACTGCATCCAGCTCGCCAAGTCGGCGATCAAGCGACTGCGCGACTCCGTTTGAGTCCAACCCGCGGGTGTTCAGCAAATCATTGCGAAGCGCGTTTAGCACTTGAAATGCGTCTGACGTCCCCGGAAACTCAAGGTGGTCATTACCCGTTTGACGAATTTGCGTTGAATCGATCGTAACCGCTGCATCCGTTTCGGAGTCGACAACGACTTGGTTGGCACTGTGATCGATGGGGATCTCCGTCAAACCGCCATCCACACTTAACGTGCCGGTGGAAACGATGTCAACGGTCCCGTTAAAACCAGCTGTAATGTTCGTCGCGTCAACAAATACAACTTGACCGCCACTGCCTGTGATTTCCAGATTCGTGTCAGCATTCGTAAACGCAATCGGTTCAGCTCCATTCAAACTGATCGTGCCAGACGTCCCGTTTCCAGAGGTGTCAACGATGGTCAGTGTATGTGCCCCGGCAGCTCCAATGATATTGTCGTCAGCCGCCGAACTACTGCCTGGTTGGATACCAGAGCCGCCAAGATAGCTGGTTGTATCGTGACTCACAATCAAGGTGGCTTGCCCATTGATCGTGTCCGTTCCCGTACCCACCCTGGCGCCGGTGGAACCGATCAAAAAGGTGTCGCTTCGTCCGCGACTACCGAAAACTTCCAAGCCGCTGTAGTACGTGTTCACAGAAATCGAATCACCAACACTGGCGCGACTTCGTTGGTTTGAACCGTTGTACGTAACCGTCAGTCTCTGGTCCGTTCCTTCGGGGCCGCGAAATTCAAACGGTGGATCTTCCGATTGTGTCCCACCATACAAGTACCTGCCACCGAACGTTGCCAGTCCAATTTGCTGCAACTGATCCAGCAGACCGTCCACTTCGATTGCAAGCGAGTTGCGTTCGTTACTGTCCAGCGACTGAATCCCTTGCTGTGTCAACGATCTGGCGCTGCTGACAATGTCCAGCACGTCTTGAACTTGCGTGACGCTGGCGTTCAGGATCGATGTCGATCGGTCAATCGTGCTTCGGTCCGCATTCAATTCGGTTAGCCGCGACCTTAACGAGGCTGTTTGTCGAAATGCAATCGGTTCATCCGACGCCCGTTGAAAGCGAACTCCAGAAGAAATCTGTTCTTGGTGTCTCAGAACAGTCGCTGAATGGAGTGACGTAAATTCGATGGCACGCTGCGCAAAAGCAAACGAAGGGACGCGACCGGTCATGGCTTACCTAATAATCGAGAATAGTTCGCTTAGTATGTCGTCAGCAGCTTGTATCACTCGCGCCGCTGCTTCGTAAGATCTCTGATACTCTTGCAGGAAAATCAACTCTTCATTCAAGTCGACCCCCGAGTAGGAATCGCGTTCTTCTTGTAAGCGATTTCTCAATGAGCCCAAACTTGCGCTCAGGGCAGCATCCGTGTTGACTTGAAACCCGATCTCCGTATCGATCTCGTCTACGAAATCAGATATTGTCAGTCCGTTTTGAAAAAGGGCCTGGTTTTCAATTTCGACCAGCCGGAACAAATTCACCGTATCGGCTGCGTCACCAGAGACTCCGGTTGCGAACCGCGATGGATCCTCCAAGATCGTCGCCGTCACAGAGATTGACGTCGCGTTTTGGCCTTCAAAGAACGAATTCAAACCCAACGACGACAAGAATCCAGTTTCGTCTGGCTGTCCGATTAACTGCGTTGTGAACGTATCACCATCTTGGACCGTTCCACGAGAGAATTCCACGTACACTCCGTCGCCAATATCCAATTCCGCTCCAGCTTCGTAGCCATTACCGATGTTGATCTGCCTGACAAGTGATCCATCATCATTGAACACGTTCAAGAAAAGGTCGGGAGAAATACCGACGTCGCCAGTCCCTTCGACTTCGAAACGAAGTGAACGGTTCTCCTCCCGAGAATACGCGCCACCAAACGTTGGTACGGCGGAACCGGTGAAACTGACCAAGTCTGGATGAGTCTCTATGCTTCCGGTGAAGTCAAACAAGACTCCTTCGCTGGCGAAGATCTGCAATTGTCCGGAGGTTGGGTCCACGACGGCGTTGAGACCATCAATCGCTGCGAAACGGTCTGCCACATCACGCAGGCTGTCGACCTCTGGATCAATCGCGATGGTTTCATTTCGTCGCACGCCATCCGCGTCTACAATCGAAACCGTAATGTTCCCGTCCGAGATCGGAAAAGCCGCTCCCGCGCTGGCGAGTGCAGCCTCCGTGTCGTTGACAAATCTTGTGCCGGCCAGATGCTGGAATCCGCCCGAGGTTCCCACGCCGGTAGCATGCGCGTTGTCGACCGATTGGATCAACGCAATAGAAAGTTGATCCAATTTGTCAGCGTACTTTGGAATCGTCGTGTTGAAGGCGTCTTGCAATCCTGCCAGTCGCCCTCCGGACAACTGGAGAGGGCGCGAAGAATCATCCAGGAAGATTTCAATCCTCCCGTCCGCACCACGTTCAATGGAAAACTGATTGGACGTGCCGCCTTGTTGGATGGCAGCGTTTCCGATCCGCAGATTTAAGGTTCCCGGGAGGAAGTCGTTGCGTTGGATTCCAACAGCATCCGCGATATCGTTTAGCAACGCGTCGCGTTGATCCAATTCCGCGCTGGGAGCAAATCCCTGCGCAGACAATGATTCGATTCTTGTGCTCAGTGTGCTTAGCAATTCAAACTGTTGATTCAGAGAATCGATTTCTTGCGTAATTTGTGCCTCGACCACCGCCCCAAGGTCTTCCAGTTGAGTCGCCGCCTGTCGGATGACTCCCGTAAGACGCTGAGCGCCTTCGACAACGGCCGCGCGCTGCGACGGTTCGTCCGGAGCTGCGGTCAGCCTCGTTATCTCCGCAAAGAACTGATCCACTTCATCACTAATTGACGTACTGCCAGCCAAAAATGCGGTTTCGATTTGCCGCCCGATCACAAGCGCCTGGTCGACTTCACTGAGGTCGGAGATAGCGTTCGTCAGCGAGACCTCTGTGACTTGATCACGGATTCGTTCGACGCTACCAACCGTCACGCCGGTGCCTACACGAAAACTAGTCAGTTCGCTCGGTGCAAGCGCCGCGAATTGGGTGCGGCGGCGATGAAACCCTTCGGTGTTCGCGTTGGAGATATTGTTGGAAACGACCTGAAGTGCCTGCTGGCTTGCACGCAGCGCCGAGAGCCCTGTGTCAAAAGTCATTGTTAACAGCTCTTTCCAAGAAGATTGCCACGATTAGCCGTGCTGGATTGCCCGTCGGCCCCATAGCTTGAACTTTCGTGGTCGGTCTGAAGCACTCCGGCCAAGTACTTGCGATGAAAGTCGAACGTATAAAACAACACCGCTTGATTGTGAATCAAGCTGGACTGAGCCGCGCTGGACCGTTTCAACAAGGAACGCCTGGCCGCATTAAGTCGCTTGCGATGCGGTTCGGGCAAACCTCTGATGAAGTGTTTGATTTGCGTGAATTCGGTTTTTTGCTCGCGGTTGATCCGAAGCAACAACTGGCGTCTCGCATCGGCGACGCTCTTGGCCAACTTCTGCAAGTCGGTCATCATCGGTTCCAGAGCAACGAGGTCTTGCTGAGTTGGGCCACGCACTCCGGCATCGACAAAGATTTTGGCGGACGCTTGATTCATCTCGTCCAGAGCGTCAGCCAAACGCGTTTCCATCTCCAGATGACGCTGCACAAGAATCGCGTACCGTCCGATTTCTGTCTCGTTCATGTCAATTCATCCATGTTTTACGAATACCGCAAACGCTAAGTCGTTACGGAAATAGAAGAACCGGCGCCTCCGGCTGAGCCGACCGACGGTTTTGAATTTGAATACTGTTGAACCAGCATTTCGCCGATTCCAAGAGGGCTGGTTTCCGCCATGTGTTTGCCGATGAACATGTCAAACATGCCTCCATAGGAGTCGCTGCCTTCTCCAGAAAACAAACCTCCCTCGAGCGAATTTCGCATCTCTTTTAACATCATCGATAGAAACACGCTCTCGAATTCAACACCAACCGATTCGATCTGCTCTGAACCGGACTGGCTATTGAGTCCTTGAGCGGCGGAGGGGTCGAACATCGAAGGTGAAAGTCCACTAGTAATCGGAGTCATAACGAATTCCTTTTCGTGTTTTTCGATTTGTGTTGTGTGTCGGTTGCCTATTCGATCACCAATTCTGCTTGCAAAGCGCCTTGCGTTCGAAGCGACGAAAGGATGTGAATCAGCGAAGTAGGCGAGACGCCCAGCGCGTTCAGAGCATTTGCCAAGTCGCCGACAGACATCGCTTCGCCAATCGGGGTTAAGCGACCGCCTGATTCGGTGACTTCTACGGTTGTTCGAGGAACCACCACAGTTTCCCCATTTGAAAACGGTTCAGGTTGACTTACCGTTGGCGTCTCGTTGGTTGCAATCACGATGTTTTCGCTGGCAAAAACCACTGGCGATATTTTGACTTGCTGCCCCAAAATGATCGTCCCCGTTTTTTGATTCACGACAACGCGGGCTGGAACATCGGGAGTGATGCGCAGATCGCCCATGATTGAAACGAAAGCAGGCAGATTCTCTTGAAACGTTCGCGGAACAACGACTTCGATGGTTCCCGCGTCGATCGCACGAGCGTGCCGCGGAAAGACGACGTTAAATGCGTTTGCAATCAGCGTCGCCGTTTGATGCGTTTTATTGCGTAACACCCATCGCATGCGACCGTGTTTCACTGTTTGTTCGCAGCCGATTTCTCTTTCCACGATCGCTTCGCAAACGCCAACGGTGGGATGGTTTTTCTGGACGCTCGCCGCGTCGCCTTCTGCCGAAACGCCACCACCAATGATAGGGCCCTGAGCAATCGCGTAGATCTCATCATCGATGCCTCGCAATGCGGTTTGGTTCAGCGTTCCCCCGCGAAGGCTGGACGCATCGTCGGCAACCGAAACGGTCACGAAAATCGTCTCTCCCTTGCGCGCATAGGCAGGAATTTTGCCCGAGACCAACACCGCAGACATATTGTTGGTGTCGACGCTGCCAAGCTGGATGCCTTTTCGCAAGTAGTAGTTCGTTGCCATCACGGCAGTCTGTTCCGACGTACCGCCAGTGCCACTTAACCCCAGCACCAACCCTGCACCAGAGACATGATTGACGCGTTCGCCTTCCAAAAACGTGACATCCTTTACTCGGACAGAATTGGCGGATTGGTTGTTAGGCAACTGAGAAAGCTGAGGCGCAGGCTCAAGCGGTTGACCACCAAAGTCTTGCTGTGACAGACGCTGCCCCACCGGCAGCGGTGGCTGCGATTGCGCACATGTGCAACAAGCCATCATGACGATGGCGAATGCGAGTAGCGATTTTGGTTGGAAGCGGCTTTTCATCGTAAACTTTTTGGGGGAACCGAAAGCACAGATCGATGCATCGGCCTCAGAATGGCCAAAACCGGTTTACTTTTCGGCTAAGCCATCCCTGGCTGTTGAATGACTCCTCCGCACCCCGAGCCTCCAGCATGATCTTTAGATTTGCGACCAAACGTGACGAAACCAAGTTTCCTTCCAGCACATCTAATGGCCTGACGATCCCAGACAACTGAAGCTCTCGAGTGTCACCTTGCACAGTAATTGAACGTATGCCCAACACAACAAGGTTGCCATTGGGTAGCACATCGACGACCGAAACCGTAAAGCGGTCCGCGAACTGCCGCTCACTGCGGAATTCTGTGTCACCTGTAAACTCTCGCGCACTGGAAGTCGCATCGCCAAGTGATGCGTTACCAATGGCAGTGCCAAGCCCACCGCCTACGCCATAGTTCAGGCTGCCGTCAAACGATGAACTGCCTGTTTTATCCAAAGACCGTTCGTCTCTGTTTTCAACATCGGTGCTCTCGTTGATTAGGATCGTCAAGACGTCGCCGATGTTGCGGGCGGCGTAGTTCCGATACTGATCAATCTGGTTCGGTGACCGTCGTTCAAAGAGACCTTGGCCGCGCGCGGTACCCATTTGGCACTGCAGCAACGCCAATGTAGTCATCACAAGCAACAGTAAACGGCGGTTCGTTCTATCTGGGGTCATCGAATTACTCCTGGTCTGGCTATCACTGCGACCTTTCGACCCGTGATGACTGCGTTTAGACGCGTCCTTGTTTTTGTGTTCATCACTGCAATGGTGTCGCCCAGATTTCCAGCAGCCATTGCACGGGCGTTGTTAAGTCGCACCTCGCTGCCGCCAATGCGCACGACAACGTCCAGCAGATCATCCCGCTTTACCAACGACGTTCGCTGATCGGCCCGCGTGTCGATATGGCTGTCCAATAGGACTTCGCTTTCTGCGATATCACGTTTGGCGATCGCCCCCACCACATTGTCTTGCAGCGCAAAGTTTGTCCGTTGCATCACGGGACGTTTGATCGTTTTGACCATCTCGGGACTGATCTTTGTCCCCCGCTGAATTCGCGTTTTTGCAAGGGTAACGTCCATCGTGATTGCGACTTGCACATCCAGCTTCGCCGCGAGTCGGAGCCCCGCCTTGTCAATGAATTCGACATCGATCCGCAAACGCCCAATCGGCAACTTGGTGCCCAAGAACACCGCTGGAATCGCCTTGCTGGTATCTATTTTAGAGAGCACCGCTCGCCAAGCCGTCTCGTTCATCAAATGAACGGTAACACTGCCGGCATCCAACGCAAATTGTCTTCTGATTTCGTCTGCCAAGCGTCCTTCCATCTTTGCCGTGACGTCTTGCAAGTTGGCGGTGCGCACCTCGATGGTCTTGGGACCTGTGACCTGAAACTGGTGCCGCCGAAATCCATCGATCAGCATTCTGGATTCGATCTGCCTGAGCGTGATTGATCGGGTTTTCAGCCCACTGATCGCTTCCAAATCCAGCTTTTCGATGCGGCGATGGTCTTTCGCGTTTGCGCCTTGGACGGTAGCAACGTCGCCAATCGTGATTGGGCCGCCCAGCTGATCCAACGCCATAAAGGTCTGCGGACCATTGTTCAACGTGATCGTGATTTCCGCACCGGATGCAAAACCCGCCAGCAAAACCAGTAGCGCGCACGAGCCTATTGATCGAAAAAGTCTGCCAATGATTTTCATTATCTCACTATGTCGGCTGCGGAGGACAACATTTCGTCACCGGCGCGAATTGCACGCGAGTTGATTTCATAGGCACGCTGTGCGGTAATCAACGCCACCATCTCTGACACGACTTCGACGTTCGATCCTTCGATAAACCGCTGCCGCAACTGACCAAAACCGTCGTCGCCAGGGTCACCCAAAGTCGCGACGCCTGATGCGCGCGTTTCCGCGTAAAGATTGTTGCCCAAACTCTGCAGACCAGCGGGGTTGGCAAAACGAGCCACTTGAATCGTTGTACCCGTTACGCCGACTCCGTTCTGACGGTAGCTGACAACACCGCCGGACGAGATCGAAAGGTCAGTCGCATCAATAGGGATAGTGATTTGCGGATCCAACAAGAAGCCATCTGAATTGACCAATTGGCCCTGAGCATTCGTGGTGAATGATCCGTCGCGAGTGAATCCCGTTGTGTCGCCCCTTTGGACTTGAAAGAACCCGCTACCTTCGATTGCGACATGCGAATCGATGCCTGTTTCCGTGGGGGTTCCTTGAGTAAAGATACCGGTTGTGCCCACCGCGCGGACGCCGCTGCCGATCTGAAGTCCGATTGGCGTGATCAATCCATCGGTGGAATCAGCTCCGGGAGGGTTTTTTGTTTCGTAGATCAGATCTGCAAAATTGATATGCTTCTTTTTGAAACCGGTCGTGTTCACGTTTGCCAAATTGTTGGCAGTGTTGTCGATCAATAACTCTTGCGCGCGCATGCCGGTTGCGCTCGAGTAAAAGGACTTCAGCATTATGGGCCTCGCGGGTAGAGGTTTAAAACGGCAGCAGGCTTATTCGCGAATGTGCTCCCGAAGAGTGTCCGAGATAGCGCGCGATGCCTTTTGAACAGCTTCGGTTTGACGGCTGTTCACGATCAGGTTGACAAGTTCGCTGACGGGTTGGACATTTGAAAGTTCATGTTCCCTCTGGCTAATCGCCACACTCTCATCGCTGACAACCGAGTCATCACCGGGGCGAAAACCCGTGACATCGACTGATGTAAGCGTTTGATTGTCGGTGTAAGCCCTCGCCTGGATCTTGCCGAGCAAAACACCTCCGGCCGAGACCGTTCCGTCCGATGCAATCGTTACATCCCGATCTTGGACAGTGGGCTCTATCGTGATTGGGCCGGTCTCTCCTTGAATAGGAAAACCCTTATCGTTCACCAAAGTGTTGGTGGCGGGATCACGAAACAGTCGTCCGTTGCGCGACAAGTAATCACGTCCTGCGTCGTCAAACACAAAGAAACCGTCGCCGCGAATCGCCACATCCAACGGTCGATTTGTTTGAGCTACCCGGCCGGGAGTAAAATCAGTTCGAACCGATTCGACTTCGGGTCCAAGGTCGATCGTTGCGTCGGCGTTGTCGAGTTCAAAACGTTGGTTGACCGCCGGCAACAGCCTACGATGACCACTGGAATTGATGTGCATCAGGTTGCTGGAAATCAGCTCTTGCTTTTTTGCCAGCACGTTCTGCGCTGACGCGCCGCTGTACAGTCCGTTTAGCATTCGTTGGCTCTGCGTGAAGTTGAACGTGGTTCCATTTAGCTTCACCAACGAGAAATTTGCTTTAGCGAATTTGCGCTGCTGATGCTAATCCACTATCGCGTTTTAACCGGCGCAACATCAGCGGGTTTTCCCTCATCTGCCTATGGGGGTTTTCCCTCATAGAGGCTGAATCGCGTGTGGTTGCATCATGCCGTTTTGCTACAGAGTCGATACGCCTGAACGGTTAGGCGAATTTTACGCACTGTTGCGAGTAGACCGAATGTCGGAAGACGAACCTGAAATCTCAGAAGACAAAAAGAGCAGCGTAGGCGCAAAGCTTGGTATCTGGGGCGTTGTATTTGCGCTCGGAATCGGGACCGGGATTGCTGTTTCGGTATTCGTGCTTCCGTCTCAGTCAACGGCGGCGTCCAGTTTGGACGGCATCGAAAGGATGGATATCCCCGAACCGGATGACAAAATCGCGTTCGTGGAATTTGCAGAAGTTGTGGTCAATCTGAATGACGAACGCTATTCGCGATACGTCACGTGTACGTTCTCGCTGCAAGTTGCCGCGTCCCAGCAAATGTCCATTCAGAAGCTGGTCGAGGAAAAAGAGGCGGTGTTGACGAACTGGTTGATCGCCCACATGCGAGACAAAAAGCTAGAAGAAGTCCGCGGGAAACTGGGACACAACACGATTCGACGTGAGATTCACGATGAGTTCAATCGAGTGCTCTTCACAGACGGTATCGAAAGAATACAAGACGTTTTGTTCCGTGATTTTAAGGTTCAATGATTCACTCTGGCCTGCAGCCATTTGATTTCCGCAAGCACGCGGCGCTCGGTGACACCGCGGTTTCGTTACGAAACTGGGTGGCAAAGTCGTCGTCGTTCTTTTCCGATTTCTGGGCACAAGCGTCCGACTACGACGCACAGTTGTCTGCCGGCACGATGGAGACTCATTCTTATGCGGATGTGCTTGAGAATGTTTGCCGCGATGACCTATGTTGCTTGGCTCAAATCGAGGGTCACTCTAGGACTGTCTGGTACACATCGAATTACGATTTTCGCCTCATTTGCAATGAAATGCTGGGCCTAGCCAACGGCGC